>NZ_JBFAXR010000040.1:31325-65258 GCF_040680895.1 Streptomyces sp. NPDC051940
AACGCAGCCGGATGCAGCACCCCGCACCCGCGCAAACCAGCCCGTACGGCAACCCCAGCCCGTCCGGCGTTTGAGGACTTCGGGCGAAGCCCGAAACGCGCCGCAGGCGCAAGCACGACCGCAGGACACAGCCCGGCGCAGCCGAACGCAGCCGGATGCAGCACCCCGCACCCGCGCAAACCAGCCCGTACGGCAACCCCAGCCCGTCCGGCGTTTGAGGACTTCGGGCGAAGCCCGAAGCGCGCCGCAGGCGCACGCATGGCCGCAGGGGCGCAGCACACCGCACCCGCGGGAAACCAGCCCGTCCGGCGCCTGAGGACCACGGGCGAAGCCCGGAGAGGGAGGGGGTGGGGCGGCGTCAGCCGCCGTTGCGGCGGAGCGCCTCCGAGAGGCGCGAGGCGGCGTCCACGACCGCCTGCGCGTGCATGCGGCCGGGGTGGCGGGTGAGGCGTTCGATCGGGCCGGAGACGGAGACCGCCGCCACGACGCGGTTCGACGGGCCGCGGACGGGGGCCGAGACGGAGGCGACGCCCGGTTCGCGTTCGCCGACGGACTGGGCCCAGCCGCGGCGGCGGACACCGGACAGGGCCGTGGCGGTGAAGCGCGCGCCCTGCAGTCCGCGGTGGAGGCGCTCCGGCTCCTCCCAGGCCATGAGGACCTGGGCGGCCGAGCCTGCCTTCATCGGGAGCGTGGAGCCCACCGGGACCGTGTCCCGCAGGCCGGAGAGGCGCTCCGCCGCGGCCACGCAGATCCGCATGTCTCCCTGACGCCGGTAGAGCTGCGCGCTCTCCCCCGTCACATCGCGCAGGTGCGTGAGCACCGGCCCCGCCGTGGCGAGCAGCCGGTCCTCGCCCGCGGCCGCCGCCAGCTCCGAGAGCCGCGGGCCGAGGATGAAGCGCCCCTGCATGTCCCTTGCCACCATGCGGTGGTGTTCCAGCGCCACCGCGAGGCGGTGAGCCGTGGGCCGGGCCAGGCCAGTGGCGGAGACCAGGCCGGCGAGGGTCGCCGGTCCGGACTCCAGAGCGCTGAGAACCACCGCGGCCTTGTCGAGTACGCCGACGCCGCTAGAGTTGTCCATGCAACGATATTCACGTCTCACACTGTGAAACGCAAGTTCAATTTTCCGTGAGACCAGCCACTCTGTTGGGACGGGTCACCGTCCGACACGTGGAGATCGGGCGGCGCGTTCCCCGTATGCCCCGGCTCCACGACTCACACCGATGATGGGAAAGCGATGGGACGGACACTCGCGGAGAAGGTCTGGGACGACCACGTCGTCAGGCGCGCGGAAGGCGAGCCGGACCTCCTCTACATCGATCTGCATCTGCTGCACGAGGTCACCAGCCCGCAGGCGTTCGACGGCCTGCGGAAGGCCGGCCGGCAGGTGCGGCGCACCGATCTGACCATCGCCACCGAGGACCACAACACCCCGACCCTCGACATCGACAAGCCGATCGCCGACCCGGTCTCCCGCACCCAGTTGGAGACCCTGCGCAAGAACTGCGCCGACTTCGGCGTCCGTCTGCACCCGCTGGGCGACGTGGAGCAGGGCGTCGTCCACGTGGTGGGCCCGCAGCTGGGCCTGACCCAGCCGGGGACGACCGTGGTGTGCGGCGACAGCCACACCTCCACCCACGGCGCGTTCGGCGCGCTGGCGTTCGGCATCGGCACCTCGCAGGTGGAGCACGTGCTGGCCACGCAGACCCTGCCGATGGCCCGGCCGAAGACCATGGCGATCACCGTCAACGGCGAACTGCCCGACGGCGTCACCGCCAAGGACCTGATCCTGGCGATCATCGCCCGGATCGGTACGGGCGGCGGCCAGGGTTACGTCCTGGAGTACCGCGGCGAGGCCGTCGAGAAGCTCTCGATGGAGGCCCGGATGACGGTCTGCAACATGTCGATCGAGGCCGGCGCCCGGGCGGGGATGATCGCCCCGGATGAGACGACTTTCAACTACCTGCGCGACCGCGCGCACGCCCCGCAGGGCGCGGACTGGGACGCGGCCGTCGCGTACTGGAAGACGCTGAAGACGGACGCCGACGCCGAATTCGACGCCGAGGTCGTCATCGAGGCAGCCGAGCTGGCGCCGTTCGTCACCTGGGGCACCAACCCCGGCCAGGGCGCGCCCCTCTCGGCGAGCGTGCCGGACCCGGCCGCCTACGAGGACCCGAGCGAGCGGCTGGCCGCCGAGAAGGCCCTGGAGTACATGGGTCTTGAGGCGGGACAGCGGCTGCGCGACATCTCCGTCGACACGGTCTTCGTGGGCTCCTGCACCAACGGGCGGATCGAGGACCTGCGCTCGGCGGCGGGCGTGCTGGACGGGCGCCAGGTCGCGAGAGGCGTACGGATGCTGGTGGTGCCGGGTTCGGTGCGCGTGGCGCTGCAGGCCGTCGAGGAGGGCCTGGACAAGGTGTTCACCGCCGCCGGTGCCGAATGGCGCCACGCCGGCTGCTCGATGTGCCTGGGCATGAACCCGGACCAGCTGGCCCCCGGCGAGCGCTCCGCGTCCACCTCCAACCGCAACTTCGAGGGCAGGCAGGGCAAGGGCGGCCGGACCCATCTGGTCTCGCCGCAGGTCGCCGCCGCGACCGCCGTGCTGGGGCACCTGGCCTCCCCCGCCGACCTGTCCGACGTCCCGACGCCCGCTGGAGTCTGAGCACCATGGAAGCGTTCACCACCCACACCGGCCGGGCCGTTCCGCTGCGCCGCAGCAACGTCGACACCGACCAGATCATCCCCGCGCACTGGCTGAAGAAGGTCACCCGCGACGGGTTCGAGGACGGGCTCTTCGAGGCCTGGCGCAAGGACCCGGAGTTCGTGCTCAACCGGCCGGAGCGCGCGGGCGCCACCGTGCTGGTCGCGGGCCCCGACTTCGGCACCGGCTCGTCCCGCGAGCACGCCGTCTGGGCGCTGCAGAACTACGGCTTCAAGACGGTCATCTCGGCCCGCTTCGCCGACATCTTCCGCGGCAACTCGCTGAAGAACGGTCTGCTCACCGTGGTCCTCGACCAGAAGCACGTTGACGCCCTGTGGCAGCTCACCGAGGCGGACCCGCAGGCGGAGATCACCGTTGACCTGGTCGAACGCCAGGTTCGGGCCGCCTCACCCGAAGGCGACCTGATCGCCGGCTTCGAGCTGGACGAGAACGCCCGCTGGCGTCTTCTGAACGGTCTGGACGACATCTCCATCACCCTGACGAACGAGTCCGACATCGCGGCCTACGAAAAGTTGCGCCCCGCCCACAAGCCCCGCACAATCCAGGCCTGACCCCGGCCGGTCCCCGCACCGGCCCCCACGGCGCCCCCTGCTCAGGCACCTCGCGAGCAGGGGGCGCCGTCGTGTGCGGAGGCACGGACGTTGGCGCGGCGCCGGGCGACAACTCGCCCCAGATGACACAATCGGCGCATGGAGGACGATGGCCAACTCGCGCTGTACGAGGCGGTGGCCGCGCGTCTGAAGGAGGCGCACGCGCTGGTCCGCGCGTTGGACGCGCCCGAATCCGAACGGGCCCTCGCCACAAGGCGGTTGCTCGCCGTCACCGCGGTCGCCAAGCACGATCTGGCCGTCGCGGCGCAGCGCCTGGACGCTCTCATCGAGGAGCTGAAGGGGCGCACCTGAGGTTTCGAGGTGTTGCGACACGAGGGTGATTCGACCGTTTCGCGTTTGATTTGCGGTATATCTCTGCCTAACGTGCGAAAAGGCTTGAACAATTCGTTCTCGCACAATGTCTCCGAAGGGGAAGACGTGAACAAGGCACAGCTCGTGGAAGCGATCGCCGACAAGCTGGGTGGTCGGCAGCAGGCGGAGGCCGCGGTCGACGCGGTGCTGGACGGGATCGTCCGCGCGGTGTGCGGGGGTGAGCGCATCTCCGTCACCGGCTTCGGCTCCTTTGAGAAGGTCGAGCGCCCGGCCCGCTACGCCCGCAACCCGCAGACCGGCGAGCGCGTCCGGGTCAAGAAGACCTCGGTGCCGCGCTTCCGCGCCGGCCAGGGCTTCAAGGACCTGGTGAGCGGGACCAAGAAGCTGCCGAAGTCCGGTGAGACCGCGGTCAAGAAGGCGCCGAAGGGCTCGCTCAGCGGCGGCACGGCCACCAAGAAGGCGACCACGAAGAAGGCCACCGCCAAGAAGACGACGGCCAAGAAGGCCGCCACCAGGAAGACGGCGGCCAAGAAGACCACGGCCGCCGCGAAGAAGACCACGGCGAAGAAGGCCACCTCCGCCGCGAAGAAGACCACGGCGAAGAAGACGGCGACCAAGGCCGCCGCCAAGAAGACGACGGCGAAGAAGGCCGCCACCGCGAAGAAGACCGTCGCGAAGAAGGCCCCGGCCAAGAAGGCCACCGCCAAGAAGGCGCCGGCGAAGAAGACGACCACGCGGAAGACCACCGCGAAGAAGGCGGCTGCCAAGAAGTGAGCGACACCGGCGGCGACGCCGGCGACAGCAGGGCCGGAACCCGTCGGGGGTGTCCGGCCCGCGGTCGTTGTGGGGCCGGTGCTTGTACCGTGGCCCCATGCAGGCCACCGCGTACACGTATGACGCTTCGACCCGTTCCGGCAGTGTCCTTCTGGACGACGGTACGCCGGTGTCCTTCGACGCGGACGCGTTCGACGCCGGCGGGCTGCTGCTGCTGCGGCCCGGTCAGCGGGTGCGGATCGAGGTCTCGGGGTCGGGCGACGCCCGGCGGATCACGCTGGTGACCCTTCAGACCTTCTGAGGGCCGCCAGCGCCGTGTGGCGGCCCACCCCGAGGCGCAGCGCCTCCTCCAGGTTCTCCGGTGTGTCCACGTCCCGTCGGACCGTCTCCACGTCCCACAGGCACAGCTCCGTGGCGCCCGACGCCAGATGGCGGGCCCTGGACGCGCCGCCGAAGGACGGGGCGAGGTCCGTGGCCGGGGCCGCGGTCAGCAGGGTGGTGCCGACGCCGTCCGCGTCCGCCAGGAACGTGCGGCCGCCGTGGCGCCGGGCGGCGTCGAGGACGAGCGCCAGCTCCACCGGCCGCAGGGCCGGCAGGTCCGCGTTGAGTGCGGCGACGAAGGCGTGCGGGAGGCGGGAGCGTACGACCCTCGCGCCGTGGGCCAGGGCGGCGTTCAGGCCGCCCTGCGGGGTGTCCGCCGTCACCAGGGCGCCGAGCGCCGAGAGCTCCGCCCGGGCCGCGGGATCGTCCGTGACAACGGTCACATCCCGCACGGAGGGGCACGCCAGCACCGCGGCGACCGTGTCCAGGGCGAAGGCCAGCGCCAGCCGGGGGCGGTCCGCGGGGCCCGCGGCGCGCTCCAGCCGGCTCTTGGCCAGCCGCAGCGGCTTCAGGGGCACCACGACGCTCCACACGCCGGTCCCGGGTTCCTCGGTCACCGCGTCATTCTCCCGTCCGTACGCCGCGACGGCCGCTCCGCCCCCGCCGGGCGGCGTCCCTGGGCGGACCACGTCGGCCGGGGCGGCGGACTCGTATAGGCGTACGGTGTTCTCGACAGACCTGATGACCTGGGGAGACACTTGTGCGGTTGCCCAGGCTTCGAACCTCTGAAGGCGAGGAGAATAGATCCGTGTCCCGGCACAGAATCGGTTTCTGGTACCGCCTGGCCGCGGCTATCTGCAAGCCGCCGCTCGTGGTGCTCTTCAAGCGTGACTGGCGGGGCATGGAGAATATGCCTGCCGACGGGGGATTCATCACCGTCGTGAACCACAACTCGTACCTGGATCCGCTCTCCTACGCGCACTTCCAGTACAACACCGGCCGCGTCCCGCGATTCCTCGCCAAGGACGGCCTGTTCAAGAAGGGCTTCGTCGGCTCCTTCATGCGCGGGACCGGGCAGATCCCCGTCTACCGGGAGTCCACCGACGCCGCCAAGGCCTTCCGCGAGGCCGTCGCGGCGATCGACGGGGGCGAGTGCGTGGCGTTCTACCCCGAGGGCACGCTCACCCGCGACCCGGACCTGTGGCCGATGACCGGCAAGACCGGCGCCGCCCGGGTCGCCCTGGAGACCGGCGCCCCGGTGATCCCCGTCGCCCAGTGGGGCGCGAACCACGCGCTGCCGCCGTACGGGAAGCCGAAGCTGTTCCCGCGCAAGACCTTCCGCGTGCTGGCGGGCCCGCCGGTGGACCTCTCCGCGTTCGCCGGCATGGAGCCGACGCCCGAGGTGCTGAAGCAGGTCACGGACGTGCTGATGAACGCCGTGACCGGGCTGCTGGAGGAGCTGCGCGGCGAGAAGGCGCCCGCGGAGCGCTACGACCCGGTCAAGGTCCGGGCGGAGCAGCGGCGCCGGAGCGCCGCGGCCCGTAAGAAGGCGGACGGGACGGCGGCCACGGCCCCGGCCGGCGCCGTCGACTCCTCCGACTCCTCCGACGAACAGGGCAAGGAGAGCAAGTGACGCGGGTTGCGGTCTTCGGTACGGGGTCGTGGGGCACCGCCTTCTCCATGGTGCTCGCCGACGCCGGCTGCGAGGTGGTCATGTGGGGCCGCCGGGCGGAGCTGGTGGACGCGATCAACACCACCCGGACGAACCCGGACTACTTCCCCGACCTGACGCTGCCCGACCGCGTCCGGGCCACCACCGACCCGGCCGAGGCCGCGGCCGGCGCCGAGTTCACGGTGCTCGCGGTGCCCTCGCAGACGCTGCGCGGCAATCTCGCCCAGTGGGTGCCGGTGCTGCACGAGGGCACGGTGCTCGTCAGCCTGATGAAGGGCATCGAGCTCGGCACGGTGAAGCGGATGAGCGAGGTGATCGAGGAGGTCGCCAAGGTCCCGGCCGAGCGGGTCGCCGTCCTCTCCGGCCCCAACCTGGCCCGCGAGATCGCCCAGCGCCAGCCCGCCGCGGCGGTCGTGGCCTGCGCGGACGAGTCGGTCGCCAAGCGGCTGCAGACGGCGTGCATGACGCCGTACTTCCGCCCGTACACCATCACCGACGTCGTCGGCTGCGAGCTGGGCGGCGCGGTGAAGAACGTGATCGGGCTCGCCGTCGGCATCGCGGACGGGATGGGGCTGGGCGACAACGCGAAGGCGTCGCTGATCACCCGGGGGCTGGCCGAGACGATGCGGCTGGGCGCGGCGCTCGGCGCCGACCCGCGCACCTTCGCCGGTCTGGCCGGCATGGGCGACCTGGTCGCCACCTGCTCCTCCCCGCTGTCGCGCAACCACACCTTCGGCATCAACCTCGGCCGGGGCATGACCCTGGCGGAGACCATCGCCGTGACGAAGCAGACCGCGGAGGGCGTGAAGTCCTGCGAGTCGGTGCAGGACCTGGCCCGGCGCAACGGGGTCGACATGCCGATCACGGACACGGTCGTGTCGATCGTCCACGACGGAAAGCAGCCGCTCGTCGCGGTGAAGGAGCTGATGACGCGCCGGGCCAAGGCCGAGGGGCACTGACGTGCGGGCTCTCACCAGGTAGGGTCGTCGCGATATGAGCAGCGAGCACTCCTCCCACAGCCATGACAAGAAGCCCCGCGTCGCCGTCGTCTTCGGCGGGCGCAGCTCCGAGCACGGCATCTCGGTGGTCACCGCCGGCGCCGTGATGGCGGCCATCGACCGGTCCAAGTACGAGGTGCTGCCGATCGGCATCACCGCGGACGGCCGCTGGGCGCTCACCGCCGACGACCCCGAGCGGATGGCGATCACGGACCGCAAGGTGCCGAGCGTCGAGGAGCTGGTGGAGTCGGACACCGGCGGCGTGGTCATGCCGCTGAACCCGGGCAGCCGCGACGTCGTCTACACCGAGCCGGGCCAGGTGCCCAAGGCACTCGGCGAGGTCGACGTGGTCTTCCCGGTGCTGCACGGCCCGTACGGCGAGGACGGCACCATCCAGGGCATGCTCGACCTCGCGGGTGTCCCGTACGTCGGCTGCGGCGTGCTGGCCTCGGCGGTCGGCATGGACAAGGAGTACATGAAGCGGATCTTCGTCTCGTACGGACTGCCGGTCGGCCCGTACGTCGTGATCCGCGCGCGGGAGTGGGACCAGGACCCGTCGGGCGCCCGCCGCAAGGTCGTGGACCTGGCCGGGGAGCACGGCTGGCCGCTGTTCGTGAAGCCGTCGCGGGCGGGGTCGTCCATGGGCATCACCAAGGTCGACGGCCTGGAGGGGCTGGAGGACGCGCTGGAGGAGGCGCGGCGCCACGACCCCAAGGTCATCGTCGAGGCCGCGGTCAGCGGCCGGGAGATCGAGTGCGGTGTCCTGGAGTTCGAGGACGGCCCGCGGGCGAGCGTGCCGGCGGAGATCCCGCCGGTCTCCGCCCACGACTTCTACGACTTCGAGGCCAAGTACATCGACTCGGCGGACGGCCTCGTCCCCGCCCCGCTGACTCCCGAGGAGACGGCGCGGGTCCAGGAGCTGGCCGTGCAGGCCTTCGAGGCGGTGTCCGGCGAGGGGCTGGTGCGGGCGGACTTCTTCCTGACGGAGTCCGGTGAGTTCGTCATCAACGAGATCAACACGATGCCGGGCTTCACGCCGATCTCGATGTACCCGCGGATGTGGCAGGAGTCGGGTCTGTCGTACCCGGAGCTGGTGGACCGGCTGATCCAGGCGGCCCTGCGCCGGTCCACGGGGCTGCGCTGAGGCACCGCGGTCAGAGCGTGACCGTCAGGCCGGTCATCGGCTTGCGGCGGATGCGCAGGGCGCGGGCCAGCGCGTTCCCGATGCGCGACGTGGGGTAGCGGCGCGCCAGGAGCGCGCGGGCCTGCGCGGTACCCGCCTCGTCCAGGAGCCGCGCGGTGCCGGGAGCCGTCCCGGCGCCGGGGGCGGTCCGGCCGCGGACGTCGCACGCGGCCACCGTCACCGAGGCGTTGGCGCGGATGCGTTTGACCTTCCACGAGTCCGCGGGGGTCACCACCCACAGCGCGCCGTCGTGCTCGACGTACCACACGGGGGTCGCGACCGGCGTACCGTCCTTGCGGTAGGTGGTCAGGCTGATGTACTTGCTGCGGCGGATCTCGTCGATGGCGGACACGCCCGGAGTGTAACCGCGGGACCCGCCGCCACGGCAGCGGGTCCCTCTGTCGCCTGCGGGGTGCTCCGCACCTACTTCTGGGAGACGGTGAGCGGCGTGGACGCGCTCAGCGTGCCGCTGGTCACCCGGAGTTCGTACCCGCCCTTCGCCGTGCCGGACGCGATCGTCACCGTGCCGCTCAGCATGCCGGATGCGTCCGTGCTCAGGGCGGAGGCGCTGATCCGCGAGGCGTCGCAGCCGCTGCCGTCGGACAGGCAGAGCGTGGCGGTGGGCGTGACGCCGGCCGGCCAGCCGGTGCCGGAGAGCGCGACGGACCGGCCCGGCTTCACCGTGCCCGCGCCCGTCGAGACGGTGGGGACGGTGACCGTGAACGGCGCGATCACGGCGGTGTCGGCGTTGTTGCTCTCCTTGACCCGGATCGCGGCGACGGCGTCACTGGCGACGGTGTAGTCGAGCGCGAAGGTGCCGTCGGGGGTGCTCTTGACGAACACGCCCGTGCCGAGCACGACGCCCGCCGCGTCCAGGCCCTCCGCGATGATCCACCGGTCCTGGAAGTAGTCGCTGCCGGTGACGCGTACGACGGTGCCGACCGGGCCACTGGCCGGGCTGAGCGCGATGGTGCGCGGGCCGGCGGGCACGAACTGGGCCACGCCCAGCGCCGCGGTCGCCTCCTTGGTGCCGTCGTTCACGCGGATCAGGTACGAACCGTCGGGCACCCGGGTGGCCTCCTGGAGCGTGACCGTGCCGCTCAGGTTCCCGGACGCGTCGATGGCCAGGGCGGTGGCCTTCACCTTCGCCGGATCGCAGCTGCTGCCGTCGGCGAGGCACAGCGCCGCCGCCGGTGTGCCGCCCGGGGTCCAGCGCGTCCCCGACAGGGTGACGGCCGTGTTGGGCTTCACCGGGGACGTGGGCGCGGTCAGCGTGGCCGGCAGGGTGGACGGGTCCTGGGCGGTGACCGTGTCGACCACCCCTCCCCCGCCGACCACGTCGCACGGCGTGGAGAACGTGGTGCCGAACACCACGGTCTGCGTCTGGGTGCGCACCGGCGTGAAGTCGACGGGCCCGGCGGCGTTCGCGGGGAGGAAGAAGTCGCCCTCGTAGACGGGCATCACGAGAGGCTGCCCCGCCACGATGTCCATGATGATCTGGGGTCCCCGGACCGTGACGGTGCCGGTGGCGCCGCCCGACATGGCCAGGTCGATGCTGGGCGTGGTCGGTACGTCGTTGAGCGTGGTGCCGGGGATCGCGGGGCTGGCGCCGAGCGTGACGGTGGCGTGCACCTGGGCGCCCGCCTCGGCGGTGTCCGGGGTGAGCTCGACGGTCATCTCCTGCGGGCCGGTGGCCTCGCCCTGGCCGGCGGGCAGTACGCAGTGCACGGTGGGCGTCACGGTCCCGGCGTGGGCGGCGGGCGCGAGGGCCACCAGCCCCCCGGTGCAGCCCAGCACGAGGGCGGAGAGGGTCGCGACGAGCGTGCGGATCCTGGGTGTTCGTACCGCGTCCATGCGGGTCCTTCCAGGTATCTGGGCACGGCGGCGCGCGCCCGCCGGGGGGCGGGGACGGGCGCGGCGGCCGTGGGGGGTCAGCTGAGCGTGAGGGTGAGCAGGGCCGTGTACCGGCCGGGCTGGACGACCATGGGCACCTGCAGGCCCAGACCGGCGTCCACGTCGTAGATGCCGAGGGAGCTCGTCCCGCCGGGTGCGACCTGGCAGAGCGTGGCCGCGGTGGAGCCGAGCGGCGTCGGCGTGCCCGCCTGCGGGGTGCCGAGGCTGCCGGTCTGGGCGGCGCAGGCCGGGGTCCAGGTCACGGCGTTGGCCGGGATGGAGCCGGCGGCGCCGTTGTCGAACGGCGTCAGCGTGCCGGTCAGCGACCAGCCGGTGTCGACACCGCGGGCGTCGGTGACCGTCACCCGGTTCAGCCGCGCCTGGAGCGAGCGGTCCGCGGCGTCCAGGTCGACGGTGCCGAAGTCGACGGAGTCGCCGGCCTGTTCCATGGAGAGCGGTCCGGTCTCGACGGTGACGTTCACCGTCTGGTCGGCCGTGCCTCCCCCGCCGCCCTCGGGGGCCACGGTGAAGGGCTTGGTGAGCGTGGTGTCGGAGTTGTTGCCCTCCTTGACCCGGATGCCGGCGATGGTGTCGGCGAAGACCGTGAAGTCCAGGGCGAAGGCGCCGTCGGGGGTGCTCTTGACGAACACGCCGGTGCCGAGCGGTACGCCGGCCGCGTCCACGCCCTCCGCCACGATCCACCGGTCCTGCAGATAGTTCGTGCCGGTCACGCGGACCACCGTGCCGACGGGGCCCCGGGCCGGGCTGATGCTGATCGCCCGCGGGCCGGTGGGCACGAACTGGGTGACGGTCAGCGGGGCCGTCGCCTCCTTCGTCCCGTCGTTGACGCGGATCAGGTACGAGCCGTCGGGCACCCGGGTGGCCTCCTGGAGCGTGACCGTGCCGCTGAGGCTCCCGGCGGCGTCGATGGCCAGGGCGGGCGACTTGAGCTTGGCCGCGTCGCAGCCGCTGCCGTCGGCCTTGCACAGCGCCGCCGCGGGAGTGCCTCCGGGCGTCCAGCGCGTCCCCGACAGCGGGACGGCGGTGTTGGGCTTCACCGGCGCGGTGGGCGCGGCCAGCGTGGCCTGTTCGCCTCCGGTGCCCTGGGCGGTGACCGTGGCGACGGTGCCGCCGCCGCTGGTGACGGTGCACGGGGTCTCGAAGTTGTTGCCGATGACCAGCGTGCGGGTCAGGGTGCGCACCGGGGCGAAGGCGATCTCGCCCGAGGCGTCCGCCGGGACGAAGAAGTCCCCCTCGTACGGCGGGATCACGATGTGCTCCCCCGCCACGATGTCGACCGGGACCGTCGGGCCGGTCACGGTGACCGTGCCCGTGGCGCCGCCGGACATCGCCAGGTCGATGCTCGGCGTCGTCGGGACCTGCGGCAGGTCGAAGCCGCTGGTGGCGGGGCTGGGCCCGAGGGTGACCCGGGCGTGGACCTGGCCGCCGGGCTCGACGACCGCGGGTGTGAGCTCGACCGTCATGTCCTGCGGACCGGTCGCCTCGCCCTGCCCGGCGGGGAGCACGCAGTGCACGGTCGCGGTGACGGTGCCCGCGACGGCGTACTCCGGTGCCGCGGCGCCGGTCAGCGCCAGGAGCAGGGTTCCTCCCGCGAGCGCTGCGGCCCAGCGGCGTCTTCGTCCGAGCGGTCCACCCATCGCCTGACACCCTTTCAGATTGAACGACTCCGGTTATTGACGGAGTGTCAGATAGAGAAGTCAAGGGCCGAGTGGGCAATTCGCTTGAATGTCTTGAACCTGCCAAGCGAACTCCGGCAAGCGCTTGACTTCTTCGGTGATCACGGCTTCACTCCGCCCTCGTTGCCGGGCCCGGCATGCGGACTTCAGCCGAAGCCGCAGGAACCGACCGGAAGGACACCCGTATGTCCCAACGCAGGCTCTGCGCCCTGGCCGCCGTGACGACGGCCGGTGCGATCGGCGCCGTTTTCGGACTCTCAGCCTCGGCGGCCGCCGTCACGCCGGCCACCGCGACCGCGAGCTTCGACTGCGGCACCTGGGGCAGTGGTAGCGCCACGCTGACCGCGGCCGACTCGGGCGGGGTCAAGTCGATCAGGTTCGACTCGAGCGCGATCAAGATCCCGCCGGACACCTTCGTCGACCCGAACACGCTCACCACGACCGCGCGCTTCACCAAGAACGGCGGCAGCACGCCCGATGCGGTGTTCTCCGGCACGGTCAACCCGCCGATGGACCCCGGCAGTGACGTCACCATCGGGCCGATCCCGCTGACCTCGGCGAACCTGTCGGCCGGTGACACGACCAACTCGTACACGGCCGCCTGGTCGATCCGCATCCAGCCGCCGGGCGGCGTCGCTGCGGTGGACTGCACGGCCACGAGTTCGCAGTCGTCGGCCTTCACCTGGTAATCGCAGAACCCGGTCGCGGCGGGCGCTAATTTGTCATGCGCATAGCAATTACGTCCGCCGCGATCAGCTCCGGTACGGCCGTCCCGGCCCGTCAGGACTCGGCCGGGACGGCCGATTTCACCCCCGCCGAGATGCCGCCGGCCACCATGCCTATCTCCGGCGCGTAGCGCTCGGGGACCGCGACCTCCACGAACGCCGCACGGCCCACCGTCGTGAAGCGGTAGCCCTCGTCCGTGTCCTCCAGCAGCCAGTCCACCCCATCCACCTGGGCCGCGTCAGCCGTGGGGTTGTAATGTTCTGTGCCCGGTGTGAGCACATCGGGCCGGGGCACACCGCAGCGCAGCGTGACCGCGGGATCGCCCCACGCCGCCGTGTACACGGAGGCGGGGGACGTCTCGCGGCTCTTCAGGCCGTCGCCGACGGTCCGCGGCAGCCGCTTCGCGAGCGCCTCGCAGTACGCCTTCGCCCCCGCGGACGGCCGCGGCGCGGACACGTCTGCCGCGCCCCCGTCCGACGAGGACGAACACGCGGCGGTCAGTGCCACGGCGAGCAGGAGGACGGCGGGTCGTGCGGACGGCATCACCGGTTGAGCATACGGGGGGTCAGAGATGGACGACCGGGCAGGTCAGGGTGCGGGTGATGCCTTCCACCTGCTGCACCTTCGCGACGACGAGCCGGCCGAGGTCGTCGACCGTGTCCGCCTGGGCGCGCACGATGACGTCGTACGGTCCGGTGACATCCTCGGCCTGGATGACCCCGGGGATCTTCGCGATGATCTCAGCCACGGTCGACGCCTTTCCGACCTCGGTCTGGATCAGGATGTACGCCTGTACCACGGGACCTCCAGGAGGCGGCTACGAGGATCATGTGGGGAGGGAGAAGCCACGCTATCGCGTCCGGGTGTACGGGGGCGAGACTTCTGCCGGGCCTCCAGGGCGGAGCGGCGAAGCGGAAAGTTGACGACAATGGCGTTCGGACGCATAGCGACGATCGAGGAGTCGAGCCTGTGAAGGGAACCGTGGGCGAGCTGGGTGAGTTCGGG
The DNA here is from genome assembly GCF_040680895.1 of Streptomyces sp. NPDC051940. Lineage (NCBI taxonomy): Bacteria > Bacillati > Actinomycetota > Actinomycetes > Kitasatosporales > Streptomycetaceae > Streptomyces > Streptomyces sp. NPDC051940. The sequence continues at coordinate 45,237 of NZ_JBFAXR010000040.1, forward strand.
CTCATCCGCGAGCTGACCTCGCGGCTGACCACCACCCCGGCCGTCCGGCTGGGTCCCGGGGACGACGCCGCGGTGATCAGCGCGCCCGACCGCCGGGTCGTGGCCAGTACGGACGTACTGCTGGAGGGGCGGCACTTCCGCCGCGACTGGTCTACAGCCTATGACGTGGGGCGGAAATCCGCCGCTCAGAACCTCGCGGACATCGCCGCGATGGGCGCCGTGCCCACGGCGCTGCTGCTGGGCCTGATCGTGCCGGCCGAGCTGCCGGCGACGTGGGCGACGGAGATGATGGACGGCCTGCGCGACGAGTGCCAGGTCGCGGGCGCGGCCGTGGTGGGCGGCGACGTGGTGCGCGGCGAGAAGATCACCATCGCGATCACGGCGCTGGGCGATCTGCAGGGCCACGAGCCGGTGACCCGCTCCGGGGCGCGTCCCGGGGACGTGGTGGCCGTGACGGGCTGGCTGGGCTGGTCGGCGGCCGGGCACGCGGTGCTGGCGCGGGGCTTCCGCTCGCCGCGCGCGTTCGTGGAGGCGCACCGGCGCCCGGAGCCGCCGTACCAGGCGGGGCCGGCGGCGGCGGGGCTGGGCGCGACGTCGATGACGGACGTGTCCGACGGGCTGCTGGCGGACCTGGGGCACGTGGCGACGGCCAGCAAGGTGCGTATCGACGTACGCTCGGACGCCTTCGACGTACCGACGCAGATGGCGGACATCGGCCGCGCGGTCGGTGTCGACCCGCTGCGGTGGGTGCTCACGGGCGGCGAGGACCACGCGATCGTGGCGACGTTCCCGCCGAACCGCCAGCTGCCCGCCCGCTGGCGGGTGGTCGGCGAGGTGCTGGCACCGGCCGCGACGCCGCAGGTGACCGTCGACGGCAAGGTGTGGGCGGCGGGCGGCGGCTGGGACCACTTCTCGGCGGACGAGTGATGCTGCCGCCCGTACTTACTGTGGCCGGTTCCGACTCCGGTGGCGGGGCCGGGATCCAGGCCGATCTGAAGACGATGCTGGCGCTGGGCGTCCACGGTATGAGCGTGCTGACGGCCGTCACGGCGCAGAACTCGCTGGGCGTCCACGGCGTCTGGGAGCTGCCGGTGGAGGCGGTACGGGCGCAGTTCCGGGCCGTGGCCGACGACATCGGGGTTGCTGCGGTGAAGACCGGCATGCTGGCCTCGGCGCCGCTGGTGTCGGCCGTCGCGGAGCTGGCGTCGGGGGCGGGCGCCCCGCTGGTGGTGGACCCGGTCGGCATGTCGAAGCACGGCGACCCGCTGCTGGCGGCGTCGGCGCTGGACGCGATGCGGGGCGAGCTGCTGCCGGTGGCCACCGTGGCGACGCCGAACCTCGACGAGGTCGCCCAGCTCACCGGTGTCGTCGTGGCGTCCGCGGACGACATGCCGCGGGCGGCCGAGGCGCTGCTGGGCTTCGGTCCGCGCTGGGTGCTGGTCAAGGGCGGCCATCTGGGGTCCGGGGACGCCGTGGACCTGCTCACGGACGGTACGGTCCAGCACTGGCTGCGGGCGCCGCGCCACGACAACCGCCATACGCACGGCACGGGTTGCACCCTGGCGAGCGCGATCGCCGCGCGGCTGGCGCTCGGGGACGGGGTGCCGGAGGCGGTGGCGGCGGCGAAGGAGTACGTGACGGGGGCGATCGCCGCGGGGTTCGCCGTGGGGGCGGGGATCGGGCCGGTGGATCACGGGTGGCGGTTTCGTATACCCCCGCGATGACGTACCGCCCTCAGAGCGTCCGCACCAGCAGCGTCCCGCCCATGACCAGCATGGTCACCGCGACCAGCGTGTCCAGCGCCCGCCAGGCGGACGGACGGGACAGGACGCCGCCGAGCAGCCGGGCGCCGTAGCCGAGGCCCGCGAACCACACCAGGCTGGCGGTCATCGCGCCGACGCCGAAGACCCAGCGCAGCGAGCCCCGGTCGGCGGCGACGGAGCCGAGCAGCAGCACGGTGTCCAGATAGACGTGCGGATTGAGCCAGGTCATCGCGAGGCACGTGAGCACGGCGGTGCGTATCGACCCGGTGGCCGCGCCCTGGGCGCTGAGACCCTGCGCGACGGCGGGCCGCAGGGCGCGGCGGGCGGCCAGGGCGCCGTAGCAGAGCAGGAAGCCGCCGCCGGCCAGCCCGACGGCCGTCAGGGCCGCCGGATAGGCGGTGACCAGGGCGCCCAGGCCCGCCACGCCGAGGGCGATGAGGAGCGCGTCGGACGCGGCACAGATCCCGACCACCGCGAGCACGGCCTGCCGTCGCGCGCCCTGGCGCAGCACGAACGCGTTCTGCGCGCCGATGGCGACGATGAGGGAGAGGCCAGTGCCGAAACCGGCGACGGCCGCCGGGAGAATGCCGCTGTTCATGCCCTCGACGCTAGGTTTCGCGCGGCCATTAGTACAGCTTAGGTTTCTTAGGCTGCTTAAGCTGAGCTTATGGACCTGCCTCTCGACCATGTACGCACCCTCCTCGCGGTCGTCGACGAGGGCACCTTCGACGCCGCCGCGGCGGCCCTGCACATCACGCCGTCCGCCGTCAGCCAGCGGGTGAAGGCCCTGGAGCAGCGCACCGGCCGGGTGCTGGTGCTTCGTACGAAGCCGGTCCGGCCGACGGAATCCGGCCAGGTGGTGGTCCGCTTCGCGCGTCAGCTGGCGGCGCTGGAGCGGGACGCGCAGGCCGAGCTGGGCATCGCGGACACGGCGGGCCCGGCCCGTATCGCCATCGCGGTCAACGCGGACACGCTGGCGACGTGGTTCCTGCCCGCGCTGACGCGCGTACCGCAGGATCCGCCGGTCTGCTTCGAGCTGCACCGGGAGGACGAGTCGCACACGGCCGCGCTGCTGCGGGAGGGCCAGGTGATGGCGGCGGTGACGTCGGCGTCGGAGCCGGTGGCGGGCTGCACGGCGCGCCCGCTGGGGCGGGCGCGGTATCTGCCGGTGGCGAACCCGGAGTTCGCGGAGCGGCACATGGCGGGCGGCCCGGTGCGGGAGCGCCTCCCCGGGGCGCCGACGATCGTGTTCGACCGCCGGGACGAGCTGCAGGACCGCTTCGTCCGCGCCTTCGCCCCGGGCGCTGCGGGGGCGAGCCGGTTCCGGCACTACGTGCCGACGTCGGAGGGTTTCTGCGACGCGGTGACGGCGGGGCTGGGGTGGGGACTGGTGCCGGAGCAGCAGGCGTTGCCGCTGCTGCGCTCGGGCGCGCTCACGCGTCTGATCCCGGACCGCCATCTCGACGTACCGCTGTACTGGCAGCAGTGGAAGCTGGACGTCCCGGCCCTGGCGCTGACGGCGGAGGCGGTCGCCGCGGCGGCGGCGGAGGCGCTGCACGGTGGGGCGGTCCTCGCGTGAGGGGCGGCGGGCACGGCGGGCCCTCTCACCCCAGCCCTGCCGCCTCCCGGGTGAGGAACGCCAGCTGCGCCCGCTTGGCCGGGAGGTACACCTCGGGGAGGTCCACCTCCGGGAGCACGACGTCCGGCCCCAGGGTGAAGCCCGCGCGCGTCAGGCGGGCGATCGCGGGCTCGTTCGCCGCGTCCGGATCTGCGACGAGGCGGTGGCGGGACGCGTCCGCGAAGAGGAAGCCGAAGACGCCCCGGAGCAGGCCCGCGGTGAAGCCCCGCTGCGGGGCGCCCGCGGCGGGGGCGACGAGCAGGTGCAGGCCCAGGTCGCCGGGCTGCGGCTCGTACGTCTCGCCGACCCGGTCCGCCTCCGGCTCGTACGTCTGCAGGAGCGCGGCCGGTGTGCCGTCCCGGCGTACCAGGAAGGCGTGGTGGGTGGTGTACGCGTCGAGGGAGCGGTAGACCTCGCGGACGTCGTCGCGGGTCGCGTCCGCCATCCCCCAGAAGCGGGCCCGCTCGCCGGTCACCCAGGCGTGGAGCAGGTCGAGGTCCGCGTCGGGGTCGACGGGCGTGACGGTGACGTGGCCGAAGCCGGGGACGTGCCGGGCGTACGCGGTGTCACGGCCGTGGCTGGTCATCGGGCTCCTTGGTGAGGCGGGTGAAGTCGGTGACGACGGGGATCAGTTCGCCCGCCGCCCAGCGGGGCAGCTGGTCGCGGTGGTGGGGATGGCCGGGGATGCCGACCGCGCCCAGGGGAACGGCCCACAGACTGCGCGAACGGTCGGCCAGGTCCCAGACGTAACGGGCGGCCGAGCCGCGGGCGAAGCGGTCGGTGAGGCCGGGGACACTGGAGGTCGCGAGCACGCAGTCGTGGTCGCCGCCCGTGCCGGGCCAGGAGTCGCTCTCCCCGGGCAGCGCCTGCCAGGGCGCGAGGCGGTGGACCTCGCCCCAGGGCCGCGGCGCGCCGGCGCGGGCGGCCTCCTCAAGGGCGTCGCGGACCAGCGCGGGCCGGTCGACGTCCAGGGTGCGGTCGCGCAGCAGGTGCTCCAGCGCGTACGCGACGCGCGGGAGGAGCGCCAGCCAGGGCGCGAACACGGCCGGGTACGGCGTCGGTTCGGTCAGCGGCGCGAGCGCGGGGTGCGCGGCGAGGCGGCGTACGACGGCGGCGCGGAGGGCGGCGAAGGCGGTGGCGTCGGTGCTGTCGGCGGCCATCCGCCGGTCCCAGGCGAGCAGGCGGTCGCGCAGGGCTGCCGCCTGAGGGGTGAGGCCGTCGTGCGGGGGCACGGGAGTGGGGCCGTCGTGCGGGGCGGCCAGGAGGTCCAGTAGGGGCGTGGCGGAGGCCAGATACGTGTCGGTGTGGACGGAGGCCATCGCCTCCGGGGTCCACTCGGCCGACTGCGCGAGCAGTGCGCCGATCCGGTCGGCGCGGTGCGGGGGCGCGAACTCGACGCCGAAGGGGGACGAGATCCCGCGTTCGTTGGCCATCACCGCGGTCGGCCCGGTGATCGTCGTACGGGGCATGGGCTCGGGTTCGGGGCCCCAGGCGTACGCCGTGTCCCAGGCGGCCACGACGCCCTTCCGGTTGTCCGTGTGGCGCCGCGGTACCCGTCCGGCCACGCGGTGCAGCAGGCCGCCGGCCGTGTCCGCGGCGAGGACGACGTTGACCGGCTCGGTCCAGCCGTCGAGCGCCCGGTCCACGTCGGCCACGGTGCGGGCGCGCAGCAGCGCGGGCAGGGCGGCGAAGCCCAGGTCCTCCCAGACGCGGGCGGGGGTGCGGAGGCTGAGGGCGTGGCCTTCGGCGGGCTCGGAGCCGGGTCCTGCGTCGGGCCCGGTTTTGGGTCCTGCGTCGGGCCCGGCGTCGGGTCCGCCGGCGACGATCGGGCCCCTTCCGGTCTCGATCACCTCGACCTCGATCGCCTGCGCGCCGGCGACCTCGACGGTCGTGGTCCGGGTCCGTACCGGCTGCCAGCCGTCCGGGCCGAGGGCCTCCACGCGGCCGGCGCCGCGGCGGCGCAGGCGCTCCTCGTAGAGGTCCTGGTAGTCGGCCATCGCGTTGGTGATGGCCCAGGCCACGCCGCCGGTGTGGCCGAAGTGGGCCACGCCCGGTACGCCGGGGACGGCCAGGCCCACCACGTCGTACTCCGGGCAGACGAGGTGGATCTGCTGGTAGACGCCGGGGTCCTCGATGAAGCGGTGCGGGTCGCCGGCGATGACGGGGGCGCCGGAGGCTGTGCGTTCGCCGGTGACGAGCCAGCCGTTGCTGCCCGCGGTGCCGGGACCGTCGGCGGCGAACAGGCCGACCGCGTCGGGGCCGAGGCGGCGGGTGGCGGTCTCGCGCCACAGCTTGGCGGGGAAGCCGGCGAAGAGGAGGTGGTGCGAGAGCCAGACGGCCAGCGGCGTCCACGCACGCCAGCGCCCGGGGCGCAGACCGCTCGCCGCGAACTCCGGTGCCCGGCGGGCGCCTTCGGCCAGCCCGGCGTTGACACCGGCGACGTAGGCCCACACCCAGCCGGCCGTCGCGGCGTCGAGGGCGGCGTAGCAGCGTCGTGCGGTGTCGTCGAGAAGGGCGCGGCGGGCCAGGACGTCCCAGTCGGCGGACCCGGGCCCGAGGAAGGCGGCGGAGGTCCCCTGCGACCGGTGGCGTTCGGTCTCGAGCTGCCAGGCGCGGTCGAGGGCGGCGTTGCAGCCCTGGATCCAGGCCAGCTCGTCGGCGCTGTCCGCACGGAGATGGGGGATGCCCCAGGCGTCGCGGTGGACGTCGGTTGCCACGGTGCGGGTTCCTCACGGGTCGCCGGTTGATTAGGTAAGGCTGACCTAACTTATGCGGTGGTCGGCGGGGAAGCAATCCGGGGCTGGGTACAGATGTCACTGGGTGAGGCTCGCGGACGTCATCGGTGCGGCCTTCGCTGATGCCGTTGTTGCGGCCTTCGCGGATGTCACGGCCGGGGCCCTCGCGGATGTCACCGGCCATCGGCGACGAACGTCGCTTCCGCCGCGACCTCCGGCTCTGCGATGATCCAAACGGTCGGCAGGCAGGGGAGGAATCATGAGGGCACGTGACTGCGGGGTGAGCGGCCGTGGCGTCTGAGCCGCGGGCGCCGGACGGGCCCGCCGGTGCGGCGCCGGGGTTCGTCGGGCGCGCGGACGAACTCGGGACGCTCGTGGGGGCGCTGCGGTCGGGGGCCGCCCTCGTGGTGGTCGAGGGTGAGCCCGGGATCGGCAAGACGCGGCTGGTGCGGCACGCCCTCGGCACGCTCGGCGGGCGGAACGCGCTGTGGTGCACCGCTCCCCCGCTCTCCGAGCCGTTCCCGCTCGGGCCGGTCGTCGACGGGGTACGGCGGCTCGCCGGGGACAAGGTGCCGGGCGACCTCAGCCCCATAGCCGGTGCGCTCAGGCCGCTCTTCCCCGAATGGGCGGAGCTGCTGCCGCCGCCGCTGGACCAGCAGCAGACGACAGCGGGCGCCACCCGCCACCGGGTGTTCCGCGCGCTGGCCGAGCTGCTCGACCGGCTCGCGGTGGACGTCCTGGTCCTGGAGGACGCCCACTGGGCGGACCCCGTCACGCTCGAACTCCTCCTCGCCCTGCTCGCCGCCGGTGACGCCCGGCGGTCGGTGCTGGTGACGTACCGGCCCGCGGAGATCGGGGAGTCGTCGCCCCTGCTGCGGCTCACCTCGCGCACCCCGCCCGGGATGAGCCGGGTCAGGATCGAGCTGGGCCCGCTGTCCGCGGCGGAGACCAGTCGGCTGGTGGGCTCCATGTTCGGCTCCGAGGAGGTCTCCTCCGACTTCGCGGCCTTCCTGCGGGAGCGCACCGACGGGGTGCCGCTCGCCGTGGAGGAGTGCGTACGCCTGCTCGCGGACCGGCGCGACATCGTCCGCCGCGAGGGACGGTGGATACGGCGGGTGCTGGACGAGCTGGAAGTCCCCGCCACCGTGCGGGACTCGGTCCTGGAGCGGCTGACGCGGCTCCCGCCCGCGGCCCGGCGCCTGCTGGAGGCGGCGGCGGTCCTCGGCGTCCCGGCCGGTACGTCCCTGCTCGCCGAGGTGGCCGGAGGGCCGGCGGACGACACGGCTGAGGGTCTGGAGACGGCGCTGTCGTCGGGGCTGCTCCAGGAGAGCGGCACGGGGCGGTTCGTGTTCCGGCACGGGCTGGACGCCCAGGCGGTCGGCGAGGCCATGCCCGTCTCCCGCCGGCGCCGGCTGCACGCGCGGGCCGCGGCGGCGTGGGAGGGGCGCGATCCGGACGCGCTGGAGCGCCTCGCCCACCACAGCCGCGAGGCCGGTGACCTCGACGGCTGGTGCCGGTACGCCGAGGCGGGGGCGGACGTGGCCGTGCGGGCCGGGGACGACCGGCACGCGGTGACGCTGCTGCTCCAGCTCCTCGCCGTCGTCGACGCGCCCGTCGAGCGGCGCGGGGGGCTGGCGGCGAAGCTGGGCGAGGCCGTGTTCTACGGCGGCGCGGCGCTCGGCGACATCGTCGACCAGGTCGTGGAGACGATGCACCGGGTCCTCGACGACCCCCGGCTCGGCCGGGGCGACCGGGGCGAACTGCGGCTGCTGCTCGGGCGGATGCTGTGGCGCGCGGGGCGGCGTACGGCGGCGTTCGCGGAGTTCGAGGCCGCGATACCCGATCTGGGGCACCGGCCGGACCTGGCCGCCCTGACCATGTGCAATCTGGCGCTGCCCGTGGTGCCCGAGTGGCCCGCCGCCCGCCATCTCGGCTGGCTGGCGCGCGCGGAGGAGCTGGCCCGGGGCGTCGAGTCGGCGCATCTGGAGATAGCCGTCCGCACGGCACGGGCGTCGACGCTGCTGCTGCTCGGCGACGCGTCGGCGTGGACGGGCGTGACCGAGGCGCGGCGCCGCGAACCGGACGAGCCGCGCTCCCGCGTCCTGCTCGCCACGGGGCTGCTCAACGTGGCCAACGCGGCTCTGCCGTGGGGGCGTTACGAGGAGATCCGCGGGCTGCTGCGCGCCGCGACCGAGCTGATACCGGTCTCCGAGCACCATCGCGTCGCGGACGGCTCCCGGTTGATCGAGGCCATCCTCGACTGGCACACCGGCACCTGGGAGGGGCTCGACGCGACTATGTCGCGCCTGGCGGACGCGGAGACGACGGAGGTGCACGACGCGCTGGTCGCCCGGATGCTGGCGGACCTGGTGCGACGGGTGACCGGGCCTGCCGTCGAGGACGACGGGGCGCTGCGGGCGGTGGCCGGCGAGCTGCACGCGCTCGGCATCGCGGAGCCGGTGGCGCTGCTGCCGTTCGCGGTCCTCGGCCGCTCCGCCCTCCAGGACGGCGAACCGGAGGCGGCGCTCGCGGTGACCACACCCGGGGCGGAGGCGGTCGCCGCGAAGGGCGTGTGGCTGTGGTTCACGGACCTGGCACCCGTGCACGTCGAGGCGCTGCTGCGGCTGGGCCGCCGCGCGGAGGCGGAGACCCTGGTGTCGGCGTACGCGGAGGCGGTCGGCCAGGCGGGCGCGGCGGCGTCCGTGGCCGGTACGGAGGCGTCCGCTGCCGCGAGCGCGGCGGTCCGCGTCTGCGGTGCGGTGCTCGCGGAGCACGCCGGTGACGGGGAGACGGCGGTGGAGCTCTACCGTGCGGCGGCGGAGCTGTGGGCCTCGGCCCCGCGCCCGTACGACGAGCTCCTCACGCTCGAGTCCCTGGGCCGCTGCCTGCTGTCGGACGACCGGCGCGACGAGGCCCTGGCGGTCCTCCGCGAGGTGCACACGCGGCTGGACTCGCTGGGCGCCCGCCGCGACTCGGACCGGGTCGCCCGTGTGCTGCGGGGCGAGGGCGACGAGGTGGCACGCACCTGGCGCCGCGGCCGGCGCGGTTACGGCGACGAACTCTCCCCGCGCGAACGGGAGGTGCTGACCCTGGTGGCCCGTGGTCTGACGAACCGCGAGGTGGCGGAGGCGCTGTTCCTGTCCCCGCGCACGGTGGGGCGCCACCTCGGCTCCGCGATGAAGAAGCTGCGCGTCACGACGCGGACGGCCGCCGCGATGGCGGCGGCCGAGGCGGGCCTGCTCTGAGCCTCCCTCTCCGGTCCCGGAGTTGCGCCCCCTGGCCCCCTGCGGGGTGGTCGGTGGCGCCTCCTTCGCGTGGTGGCCGGGTCAGGCGGGCGGGTGCGGGGCCGCTGCGCCCGCCCGTGCCGCCCCTCGGGCGGCCCGACCGCCCGCAGCGGCGCGGCACCGTTCACGCCCCAGCGGCACCGCGTGTTCGCGCCTGAGCGGCCGTAATCCGGTGCGGCACGGCACTCACGCCCCAGCGGCACCGCGCGTTCGCGCCTGAGCGGCCGCGATCCGGTGCGGCACGGCACCGTTCACGCCCCAGCGGCACCGCGCGTTCGCGCCTGAGCGGCCGTGATCCGGTGCGGCGCGGCCGCGCGATCGATGGCCCGCGCAATGAATGGGTCATCTGCCCACTCGCAGCATGACCCCCCGCGCCACGACCCTGAACGCTCATGGACACCCCGCACCCGGCCGATCCCGATCCCGGCCCCGGCGCCGAGCCGGCGCCGCCGGACGAGGATCCCTCCCCCGACCCCGGCGCCCCGCAGGAGAAGCCGGCCCCCCTGAGCGACGAGAGGTTCGAACCGCTATGAGACCGCCGCACCCCCGCATATCCCGCTCGGAGAGGGCCTCATGACGACCGCCCGGACGACGAAGCGCCAGCGGCCGCGCAAGCGGCCCGGCAGCCTGGCCCGCCCCCGCAAGGTCCTGCTCGCCTGGCTCACCGCCGCCCTCGCGGCGACGGCGCTGCCCGGAGCGGCCACGACCGCGGCGGCCGCGGACCGCGACCCCGGCCCCGCCGTGGAGCAGCGGGTCCTGAAGGACCTCCAGGACAAGGGCCGTTCGACCTTCTGGGTCTATCTGAAGGACCGCGCCGACCTCACCGGCACCGACCGGATCAAGGACCGCGCCCGCCAGGGCCGCGTCGTGGAGGACCGGCTGAAGGAGACGGCCCGTAACAGCCAGGCCGGGCTGATGGGCGTACTCCACCGGGCGGACGCCTCGTACACCTCGTACTGGATCGCCAACACCGTGAAGGTCACCGGCGACGAGGCCCTGCTGGAGCGCATCACCGCGCTGCCCGGCGTCGCCGAGATCACCGCCGACCGGACCTACGCCCTGCCCGAGATCCAGGAGACCGAGACCGAGGCCGTGCCCGCGGCCGACGGCGTCGAGTGGGGTCTGGACCGGATCGGCGCCCCGAAGGTGTGGAGCGAGTTCGGCGCCACCGGCCAAGGCGTCGTCGTCGGAAGCATCGACTCGGGCGTGCAGTTCAACCATCCGGCGCTGGTCGCGCAGTACCGGGGCAACAAGGGCGACGGCACCTTCACCCACGACTACAACTGGTTCGACGGCACCGTGTCGTGCGGCGTCATCCCCAGCCTGAGCACCCCCTGCGACAACGTCGGCCACGGCACCCACACCGTCGGCACGATGGTCGGCGACGGCGGCGCCGGCAACCACGTCGGCGTGGCGCCGGGCGCGAAGTGGATCGCCGCGAAGGGCTGCGCGACGGGCACCTGCACGCAGAGCTCGCTGCTCTCCAGCGGCCAGTTCATGCTGGCCCCGACGGACCGGAACGGGAAGAACCCGCGTCCCGAGCTGCGACCGCACGTGATCAACAACTCCTGGGGCAGCGCGGCCGTGGGCGCCGACCCCTGGTTCCGGCAGACGGTCCAGTCCTGGGTGGCGGCCGGCATCTTCCCGGTCTTCTCCAACGGCAACGAGGGACCGGAGTGCGGCACCGACGCCAACCCGGCCAACCTGCCGGAGAGTTACGGCGTGGGCGCCTTCGACGCCGACGGCGCCATCGCCTCGTTCTCCAGCCGCGGACCGTCGGAGAACAGCGACGACATCATCAAGCCGAACGTCTCCGCGCCGGGTGTGGCGATCCGCTCCACCTACCCGGGCAGCAGGTACGCGGTCGGCAGCGGCACGTCGATGGCGGCGCCCCATGTGGCGGGCGCGATCGCGCTGCTGTGGTCGGCGGCTCCCTCGATCTCCCGCGACCTCGACGCCACCCGCCGGCTGCTCGACGAGACGGCCGTCGACGTCGAGGACCTCACCTGCGGCGGCACCGACGGCAACAACAACGTGTGGGGTCAGGGCCGGATGGACGCCTACGCGGCGGTCGCCAAGGCACCGCGCGGCGCCACGGGCACGCTGACCGGCACCGTCACCGACGCGGTGACCGGTGAGCCGGTGGCGGGCGCCACCGTGCAGCCCGGCGACGCCTCGGGCCCGGTGGGCCTGCCGGAGAAGACCGACGCGGACGGGCACTACACGGTGCTCGCCTCCACCGGCGACTACACCGTCACCGTCTCCGCCCTCGCGTACACCACGGGGACCGCCACCGCGAGCGTCACGGAGGGCGCCGCCACGACGTCCGACCTGGCGCTCGCCGTCCCCGAGGGCCGGCATCTGGACGTCACGCCGGGCAGCGGGAACTTCGGCACCGTGCCCATCGGCACCACGGGCGGCCCGGTCTCCGTCACCCTGACCGGCACCGGCAGCGACCCGGTCATGGTCAAGCGGATCACCGACCACGACGGCGCGTTCGTCTCCGAGGCCGGCAGCTGCGGCCCGGCCCCGTTCAAGCTGGCCCACAAGGAGCAGTGCACCCTCGACATCACCTTCCGCCCGTCGGCGAAGGGCGAGCAGCAGGGCACCATCACGCTCGAGGGCACGGCGGCCGAGGGGCCGCAGGCGGTGGCCGTGCGCGGCAGCGGTACGCCCATGCCGGCGCGCACCGCCAAGCGCGCGATGCTCAGCTCGGAGAAGTACATGCACGCCGCGGTCGTGGACCCGGCCGGGCGGTACGGCTACTTCGGCACCGACAATGCGCCGGATCCGCTGGTGGGCACGGTCGTGAAGATCGACCTGAAGACGATGCAGCGCGTCGGCAGGCTCGGGGTGGGCATCGGCCAGAAGCTGCTCCAGGACGCGGTGATCGACCCGGCCGGGAAGTACGCGTACTTCGTCGCCGCCTCGACCCCCAGCCGTATCGTGCGGATCGACCTGGAGACCTTCACGCTCGACAAGATCCTGCTGCTCGGCACGGGCGAGGACAACGCCCGCTCCATCGTGATGGACCCGGCGGGCGCCTACGTCTACGTCGGCACCGGCACCAGCCCCGGCCGGGTGGTGAAGGTCGACCTGGCGACGTTCACCCGCATCGGCGCCGTCACCCTGGCCGCCGGGGAGGACTTCCTGGACACCGGTGTGATCGACCCGAAGGGCGAGTTCGCCTACTTCGGCACGGTCACCTACCCGCAGGGGCGGGTCGCGAAGGTCGACCTGGCCTCGATGACGGAGGTCGACTCGATCGCCCTGGCCACCGGTGAGGTGAACCTGCGGACGTCGGTCATGGCGCCCGACGGCCGGTACGCCTACTTCGGCACCGGCGAGGGAAGTTCGGCCAAGGTGGTCCGTGTCGACCTCACGGCCTTCGGACGGGACGCGGCACTGAGCCCGCCCGGCGCGGCGCCCTTCTTCTCCTCGACGATCGACCCGTCGGGACGGTTCGCGGTCTTCGGCACGCTGACGCTGCCGGGCCGGGTGGTGAAGGTGGACCTGGAGAAGTTCCAGGGCGCCGGGTACCTCACGCTCGACGAGAACGAGGACGCCCTCATCTCGGCGGTCATCGACAGAAACGGCGACTACGCCTTCTTCGGCACCAAGACGGCGCCCGGCCGGATCATCAAGGTCCGGGTCGGCTCCCGGTACGAGATGACGGCCGCGGGCAGCCACGCCGACGGGGTCTTCGCCACGGCGCTGACCTGGAACGGCGCCACCACGGCCGAGGTGGAGGTCGTCCGCAACGGCGAGGTGGTCGCGACGGTGCCGAACACCGGCCGGTACCGGGACGTGATCGGCGTCCGGGAGCGGCCGGCGTACAGGTACAAGCTGTGCGACGCCGGCACGGACCACTGCTCCAACGAGGTGTCGGTCGACTTCACCGGGACGGACTGACCCCGGCGGCGACAAGCACGAAGGACCCCCGCCCTCACCAGGGCGGGGGTCCTTCGGTGCGTACGGCTGTCAGCCCTGCCAGCTGTGCGGGGCGCGGAAGCCCGGGGTGCGCTCGAGCCGGCGCCAGCGGGCGGAGCCGGCGTGGCGGGCGGTGGGGACGGCGGCCGGCTGGGCCGCGGCGCGGGCCAGCAGCACCGCGGTGAGGGCGGCGAGCTCCTCCTCGCTGGCGGAGCCCTTCTCGACGCGGACCAGGTTCTCCGTGCTCACGTTTCTCTCCATTTCCACGACTCCAGGGTGATCCCGGTAGGTGACGGGCGCGTCACACGCCCGTGAACATCACTGCGGCGGGTTGCCGTGCTTGCGCGACGGAAGGTCCGCGTGCTTCGTACGCAGCATCGCCAGCGAGCGGATGAGCACCTCGCGCGTCTCGGACGGGTCGATGACGTCGTCGACCAGGCCCCGCTCGGCCGCGTAGTACGGGTGCATCAGCTCGGCCTTGTACTGCTTGACCATCTCGGCCCGCTTGGCGTCGGGGTCCTCGGCCTCGGCGATCTGCCGGCGGAAGATCACGTTGGCGGCGCCCTCGGCGCCCATCACCGCGATCTCGTTCGTCGGCCACGCGTAGGTCAGGTCGGCGCCGATCGACTGCGAGTCCATGACGATGTACGCACCGCCGTAGGCCTTGCGCAGCACGATCGAGATCCGGGGGACGGTCGCGTTGCAGTAGGCGTAGAGCAGCTTCGCCCCGTGCCGGATGATCCCGCCGTGCTCCTGGCTGACGCCCGGCAGGAAGCCCGGAACGTCGAGCAGGGTCACGATCGGGATATTGAAAGCATCGCACATCTGGACGAACCGGGCAGCTTTTTCGCTGGCCTCGATGTCCAGGACGCCCGCCAGGGACTGCGGCTGGTTGGCGACGATGCCGACCACCTGGCCGTCGAGGCGGGCCAGGGCGCAGATGATGTTCCGCGCCCAGCGCTCGTGGATCTCGAGGTACTCGCCGTCGTCGACGATCTCCTCGATGACCTTGTGCATGTCGTACGGGCGGTTGCCGTCGGCCGGCACCAGGTCCAGCAGCACGTCGCCGCGGCGGTCGGCCGGGTCCTCGCTCTCCACGGCCGGCGGGTTCTCCCGGTTGTTCTGCGGGAGCAGCGAGAGGAGGTAGCGGACCTCCTCCAGGCAGGTGACCTCGTCGTCGTACGCGAAGTGGGCCACGCCGGAGGTCTCCGCGTGCACGTCGGCGCCGCCGAGTCCGTTCTGGGTGATCTCCTCGCCGGTCACCGCGCGGACCACGTCCGGGCCGGTGATGAACATCTGCGAGGTCTCGCGGACCATGAACACGAAGTCCGTCAGGGCCGGGCTGTAGGCCGCGCCGCCCGCGCACGGGCCGAGCATCACGCTGATCTGCGGGATGACACCGGAGGCCCGGGTGTTGCGCTGGAAGATGCCGCCGTATCCGGCGAGGGCGGAGACGCCCTCCTGGATCCGGGCGCCGGCGCCGTCGTTCAGGGAGACCAGCGGGGCACCGGCCGAGATGGCCATGTCCATGATCTTGTGGATCTTCGTGGCGTGGGCCTCGCCCAGGGCGCCGCCGAAGATCCGGAAGTCGTGTGCGTAGACGAAGACCGTGCGGCCGTGCACGGTGCCCCAGCCGGTGATCACACCGTCGGTGTAGGGCTTCTTGTTCTCCAGGCCGAAACCGGTCGCGCGGTGCCGGCGCAGCGGCTCCACCTCGCGGAAGGAGCCCTCGTCGAGGAGGAGGTCGATCCGCTCCCGGGCGGTGAGCTTGCCCTTGGCCTTCTGGGCCTCGGTGGCGCGCTCGGAGGGACCCGCGGCGACCTGCTCGCGGATGCGGTGCAGCTCGGCGGCGCGCCCGCGCGCTTCGTTCGCAGGCGGGGTCTCTGCCTCTACGGGAGCGTCATCGAGAGTGGTCATAGGAAGACGGTACGGGTAGGGGCCCTCCGATCCCGATGTCGAATACCTACAAGGTCCAGCCGCAAAGACTGCGCAGGCAACACACATACCCACGGGGTGCTTGCCGCAGCGGCCAACCGCAGGGGTATGCACCCTGTGGGCCTCTCACAAAATGCTGCCGGTCAGAGGACCGATCGGGTGAACACGCGGCGACGGTTGGCCGACATCCCGTGGACGGCGCACGGGCCGCGGGACCCCGGACGACCGTGCCCGATGCCGCTGGTTCGGCGGCATCCGGCCGTGCCGTCCGGGGCCCCGCGCCGGGGCTCAGGTCCGCAGCCCCCAGCCGTACGGGAACTGCGGGTCGTACACCGCGTCGCCGACGTTGATCGGCAGCTGCCCGACGGACTTCGGCCAGGTCACGGGGAGCTTCCCGGTGTAGGGCCGGGCGCCGAAGAGCGGGTCGGCGACGCCGGCGCCCTCCGTGCCGGGCAGCCAGGAGGCGACCAGGGCGTCGATCTCCCCCAGCCGGTCCCCGACGAGCTGCGGCCGGCCGGAGACGACGAGCACGACGCACTTCATCGCGGCGCACACCTTGTCCACAGCCGCCTTGTCGGCGTCGGACAGCTCCAGATCGTGACCGTTGCCGACGTCGCCGATGCCCTCGGCGTACGGCCTCTCACCGACGACGACCACGCCGACGTCGGAGCCGTCCATGGGCGCGGAGGCGTCCTGGCTGTAGGTGACGGTGGCGTCGGGCGCGACCTGCTTGATGCCCTGGAGGATCGTCGTCCCCTGGGTGATGGCGCCGGACGAGCCCTGCCAGGAGATGGTCCAGCCGCCGGTCTGGTTGCCCAGGTTGTCGGCGTTCGACCCGGCGACGTACACCTTGGAGCTCTTCGGCAGCGGCAGCAGGCCGCCGGCGTTCTTCAGCAGTACCTGCGACTTCGCCGCCGCCTCGCGGGCCACGGCCCGGTGCTCCGCGGAGCCGATCTCGGCGGCGTGCGTGGTGTCGGCGTACGGCTTCTCGAAGAGGCCGAGGCGGAACTTCTGGGTGAGGATCCGCTGCACCGCGTCGTCGACGCGCGCCTCGCTGACGCGCCCGGCGCGCACCTCCTCCACCAGGATGCGGGTGAAGTCCTGGTAGGCGTAGGGGACCATGATCATGTCCAGTCCGGCGTTGACGGACGTGCGGACGTCGGAGGCGTAGTCGCCCGGCAGCTGGTCGATGGCCTGCCAGTCGCTGATGACGAAGCCGTCGAAGCCCTGCTCGCCCTTCAGCCAGCCGTTGATCATGTCGCCGCGGGCGTGCATCTTCACGGCGCCCTTGCCGTCGCCGATGACGTCGAGGCTCGAGTACGACGGCATGACGCTGCCGACGCCGCGCTCGACGCTCTCCTCGAAGGGCTTGAGGTGGATCGCCTCCAGCTCCTTGCGCGTCACCGTCGTGACGCCCTGGTCGACGGTGTAGCTGCCGGTCGTGGACGAGCCGTAGGCGGTGCCGCCGTCGCCGACGAAGTGCTTGGCGGTGGCCAGCACCTTGTCGTTGCGGTCCAGGTCGCTGCCGTCGGCGTCGCCCTGGAAGCCCTTGGTCATCCGCCCGCCGAGGGCCTTCGCCAGCTCCGGGGACTCGCCGAAGGACTCGTAGGTCCGGCCCCACCGCTCGTCGCGGCTGACGCACAGGCACGGTGCGAAGTCCCACGGGATGCCGGTGGCGCGGACCTCCTCGGCCGTCACCGCGCCGACCTTCTCCGCGAGCGCGCCGTCGCGGGTGGCGCCGATCCCGATGTTGTGCGGGAAGATCGTCGCGCCGACGACGTTGTTGTGGCCGTGCACCGCGTCCACGCCGTAGATCAGCGGGATCTGGTAGCGGCTCGCCTGCGCGCGCAGCTGGTAGGAGTCGATCATCTTCGCCCACGCCTCGGGCGTGTTCGGGTTCGGCACGGAGCCGCCGCCGGAGAGCAGCGAGCCCAGGTTGTACGACGCGATGTCGCCGGCCTTGCCGGTGATCGCGTTGCGCTCGGCCTGGGCCATCTGGCCGACCTTCTCCTCCAGGCTCATCCGGCCGAGGAGGTCCTTCACCCGCTGGCCCGTCGGCAGCTTCGGGTCGAGGTACGGCAGACCGTGCGCGTCGATGACGGCCACGGGCTGCTCGGTCGGGGCCTTGGCGCCGGTGACGGTGAGGGTCAGCGGGATGGTCTCGGCGGACTCGGCGCGCCGGTCCTTCGCGGTCTGGACAGTCACCGACTGCGCGGTTCCGGACGGGGTGCCGGCGGGGAAGGTCACGGTCCCGGAGACGGGCGTGTAGTCGGAGCCCTCGGTGGCGGTGCCGCCGCCGGTCGCGTACTGGACGGTCACCGGCTCGGCGAGAGGCGCGGAACCGGTCGTCGCGACCTCGATCTTGATCGTTGCGGCGCCGCCCTCGTCGACCGGGTAGACGGGCGCGTCGGTGAGCACGCGGGAGCGCAGCGCCGGGTCGGCCTTGCCGTAGACCTCGACCTCGTCCATGTCGAAGGAGCCGGGGGCGCCGGTCGGCAGCGTGAGGGCGTACCCCCACATCTCGGTGAGCCCGAGGACCTGGTCGATGCCGCCGACGGGCTGGTAGTCGCCGCGGTACTGGAACTGGGTGAAGGGCAGCTCGATCTGCTTCCAGCCCGTGAAGTCGTCCACGAAGGAGGTGTTCCAGAGCTCGGACGCCTCGCCGTTGCCGCCGCCGTCCTTGATCTCGAACCAGTAGCGCTTGGCGTTGTTCTGGCCCTTCCACCAGAAGCGGATGCCGCGGTGGGCGCTCCAGTCAGCGGGGTCGGTGTTGTAGGTGACGTTGTGGGTGTAGCCGCCCCAGCCGCTGATGTTGAAGGTGCCGTGCAGGACGTGCGTGCCGCCCGGGGCGTCCGCCGCCTCCGGGAGGGTGAGGGTGGGCGGGTCGTCGGCGTCGGAACCCCAGGTGAAGATGCCGGGGCCCGGCGGGGCGCCGATGGGGACCTCGCCCTCGAAGTGGTCGATGGCGATGGGGGCGGGGTCGTCGGCGCGGGCGGCGCCGGTCGTCGCCAGCGGGGTGAGCGTGGCCACCAGGGCCGCCGCGGCGAACAGGGCGGTTCTGCGTCTGCGTTGCCTTGTCATGTGCAGCTCCTCGCTTCCATGTGCGGCTCTCGCTTTCAGCGTGCTGACTCGCGGGTGAGACGGATGGTGTCGCGGTACCAGAGCCCGCTGTCCTTGACCGTGCGGGTCTGGGTGTCGTAGTCGACGCGGACGATGCCGAAGCGCTTGTCGTAGCCGTACGCCCACTCGAAGTTGTCCATCAGCGACCAGGCGAAGTACCCGCGCATGTCCGCGCCCTGGGCGCGGGCGTCGGCCACCGCGCGGATGTGCGCCTCCAGGAACGCGGTCCGGTCGGCGTCGTGCACCGTGCCGTCGGCCTCGGCGGTGTCGGCGAAGGCGGCGCCGTTCTCGGTGATGACCATGGGCAGGCCGTAGTCGCGGTGCAGGCGGACCAGCAGGTCCGTGAGGCTGCTCGGGACGATCTCCCAGTCCATGGCGGTGCGGGGGACGTCCCTTCGTACGACGCGGGTGGTGGGGAGGCCGTCGTCCCCGGTGCCCGCGGTGCCGTCTTCCTCGACGCCCGAGAACAGCGATCCGCTGTAGTAGTTGACGCCGAGTACGTCGAGGGGGGTGGCGATGGCCTCCATGTCGCCGTCCTGGACGGGCAGTTCGATGCCGATGCCGCCCAGCTCGTCGACGATGTCCTGCGGGTAGCGGCCGTGCACGATCGGGTCCAGGTAGAGCCGGGTGCCCAGGCCGTCGGCGCGGCGGGCGGCGGCGTGGTCCTCGGGGCGGTCGGTCTCCGGGTCGGCGGTGCCGAGGTTGACGGTGATGCCGAGGGTCTGCGCGCCCTTCGCGCGCATGCGCTGCGCGGCGAGGCCGTGGCCGAGGAGGAGGTGGTGGACGGCGTGGATGCCGTGCTTGAAGTTGCGCCGTCCCGGGGCGTGGGCGCCGATCCAGTAGCCCAGCATCGCCGAGCACCAGGGCTCGTTGAGGGTCGTCCAGTGCTCGACGCGGTCGCCGAGCCGGTCGTACACCAGGTCGGCGTAGTCGGCGAACCGGTACGCCGTGTCCCGCTCCGGCCAGCCGCCGGCGTCCTCCAGCTCCTGGGGGAGGTCCCAGTGGTAGAGGGTGATCCAGGGCGTGATCCCCTTCGCCAGCAGGCGGTCCGTGAGCCGTTCGTAGAAGTCCAGGCCCTTTGCGTTGGCCGGCCCCCGGCCGTGGGGCTGCACGCGGGGCCAGCTGACGGAGAAGCGGTACGTGTCTACGCCCAGGCCGTGGATGAGGTCCACGTCCTGCTCCATGCGGTGGTAGTGGTCGCAGGCCACGTCGCCGTGTTCGCCGTTGGCCACGGCGCCGGGCCTTCGGCAGTAGGTGTCCCAGATGGACGGGGTACGGCCGTCCTCGTCGGCCGCGCCCTCGATCTGGTACGCGGAGGTGGCTACGCCCCAGCGGAAGTTGTCGCTCAGCGGGGCGAAGTTGGTTGCCTGCGGCGTCGTGTGGGTGGTGGTGGTCACGGTGGGCTCCTCATCGTTCCGTTGCGCTGGCGCCTGCGGCGCGGTCGGCCTCAAACGCCGGCCCGGCTTTCGGGGGGTGCGGTTGCGTCGGCTGACGCGTATCCGGGCTTCGCCCGGATGTCCTCAAACGCCGGACGGGCTTCGTGTTGCGTTCGCGTCGGCTGACGCGCTTCGGCGCTTCGCGCCTCAGTCCTCAAACGCCGGACGGGCTTGGGGTTGTCGGAGGGGCGGGCTCGGGTG
>NZ_JBFAXR010000041.1:0-63126 GCF_040680895.1 Streptomyces sp. NPDC051940
GCGCTGGGTTTCTCAGCGGCGGGACGGCGAGCGGCGCCTCAGCGGCCCCCGAGCACCTCCGGCAGCCCCCACCGCCGCAGCACCTCGGGGACGACGACGGTGCCGTCCGCCTGCTGGTGCTGCTCCAGGATCGCGGGGACGAGGCGGCTGGTGGCCAGCCCCGAGCCGTTCAGCGTGTGCAGGTACCGCGTACCAAGAGGTGCTTTGCCGCCGCCCTGCGGGCGGTAGCGGATCCGGCCGCGCCGGGCCTGGTAGGTGCGGCCGTTCGACACCGAGCTGACCTCGGCGTACGTCCCGAGGCTGGGCAGCCAGACCTCCACGTCGTACGTCTTCGCCATCGCGGCCGTGATGTCCCCGGCGGCCAGCTTGGTCACCCGGTGGTGCAGGCCGAGGCCGGCGACCAGCTCCTCCGCGCGGGCGAGCAGCTCCAGATGGACGGCGTCCGAGTCCTCGGGGCGGGCGTACGCGAACATCTCCACCTTGTTGAACTGCCGGCCGCGCAGCGTGCCCCGCTCCGCCGAGCGGTAGCTGCCGGCCTCCTTGCGGTAGCACGGCGTGTACGACACGTACCTCAGCGGCAGTTCGGCCTCGTCGAGCGTCTCCCCGCGGTGCAGGTTCACCAGCGCCGTCTCGGCGGTGGGCAGCAGGAAGCGGTCGCCGTCGCCGACGAGGAAGACGTCGTCCTCGAACTTCGGGAACTGGCCGGCCGTGTAGCCGGCCTCCAGGGTGAGGACGTGCGGCGGGAGGACGAACTCGAAGCCGGCGGCGCGGTGCGCGTCGAGGAAGTGGTTGAGCAGCGCCCACTCCAGCGCGGCGCCCTGGCCGCGGTACACCCAGCTGCCGGTGCCGCCGAGCTTCGCGCCGCGGCGGTAGTCGATCAGCCCGAGGTCCTCGGCCAGTTCGACGTGGTCCTTGGGGGTGAAGCCGAACTCCGGCCGGTCGCCGGTGACGCGGACGACCTCGTTGTTCTCCTTGCCGCCGGCCACGACGTCGTCGTCGGGGAGGTTGGGCAGGGCGGCCAGGAACGCGTGGTGGTCGTCCTCGACGGCGGCCATTCTCGCCTCCGCGGCGTCGACCCGCTCGCCGAGCTCCTTCGCCTCGGTCTGCAGGTCCTCCGCGGCGGCGCCGGCCCGGCGCTGCGCGGCGATCTCCGCCGAGACGCGCTTGCGCTCGGCGCGCAGGTTCTCGGCGGTGGTACGGGCTTCTCGGTAGGCGGCGTCCAGCCGGAGGAACGCCGTGAGGTCCACGTGCACCGCCCGCTTGAGCAGGGCCTGGCGTACGCGGTCGGGGTCGTTGCGGATCTCGTTGATGTCAAGCATGGCGGGTCCATTCCTGCGTCCGGAGCACGCGCGCTCCGGGGTGGATCCCTGGGAGCGTGGGCGAGAGGGTGCTCGCGGTGCCACCACGCCTTCACCGCCGTCCGGAGAGGATCCGGACCGCGGTCTCGTCAAGCCCTGTGACGGGGGCCGGCCGGCGGGGCATGGGGCCCGGGGACCGGGCCGTTCCTCCCCGCACTCGGGAGTGGATTCGCCTCGGGTCGTGAGGCCGCCTTCACAGCTGCCGGCAGCTCTCTTGGCTCACGGATCCCGCGACTACTTGTCTCCGTCATCGCGTTGGCGGGGAGTTTACGCAGGTGGGCGGCGGAAGGGAAAGCGGGTTTCCGGGCTCGGCACGTGTGCGCCCCCTCACCTCACCTCGCTCAGGCCGGCTCCGGCTCGCCCCCGTGGTCCCCGCGCCGGTGCAGCTGCGACAGGAACACCGCCAGTACGAGCAGCCACACCAGCGCGAACGGCAACCAGGTGGCACCCAGGAGCCCCGCCAGCAGGCAGATCACGAGTCCCGGCGCCGCGGACAGCGCGTACCGCGCCCACCGCCCGGGCGTGGACACCGAACCGGCCAGCACTCCGATGAGCAGGTAGGCCGCGAGGCTCGTCACCATCAGCCACCGCATCCGCTCCGGAAGGAGGCCCTCGGCGTGCTCCACCGCCGCGCCGAGCGCCGCGGCGAGGGCGGCGAGCGTGCCGGTGGTGAAGCAGTGCAGGGCCAGCTCGATACGCGGGGGCAGGGCGCCCGGCGCCAGATGGGGCACGCCGCCGTAGCCGTGGCGCAGGGACGCCGACCACAGGTAGACGAGCAGCACGAAGCCGCCGATGCCGAGGCCGTACAGTGCCGCGTCCCACTGGGCGTCGGCCGCGGCGGCGACGAGCTGGGTGACGCCCTCGCCGAGCACGATGATGACGAACAGCCCGAGTCGCTCCCCGAGATGCGCGGGTTCGGCGTACGCCACCGACAGCTGCGGGAGGCCGTCCGAGAGTCCGGGGGCGGATGCCGAACGCTCCCGCCGTCTGCGGACGCGCTCCTCATGCCGTTCCCGCTGCTCGGCCGAGAGCCGTTCGAGCCGGCGGTCGTACTCCGCCCGGCGCGCGGCGTCCCGCTCCAGTTGCCGCTGGAGGTGTTCACCCAGCCGCGCGCCGGTGGTGGTGAAGGTGATCCACAGGTCGAGCAGGACGCCCGCCAGCCAGAGCCAGTAACGTGCCTGGCCGTCCACCCAGATGGAGGCGATCCACGGCAGGATCCCGGCGGACATGCTCACCACGGGCCAGTCCGCGAGCATCTGGCCGCTGCGCCGCCAGGACACGCTCGCCACCACGCGCAGCACCACGTAGGCGACGGCGAACACCTGCTCCCGCTCCCCCAGCTGCACCCCGTGCACCGCGGCGGCCATCACCGCGAGCCCGAACATCCCGGCCAGCAGCGTGCGGGTGCGGGCCTTCTCCCCCGCCACATTGCCGTACATCGTGAAGCACACCCACGCGATCCAGAACGCCAGGTACAGCACGAGGTACAGGCCGATGTCCCGCTTGCCGGGGTCGCCGGACAGCAGATGGGCCAGCTGCGCGACGCCGGCGACCGCGACGAGGTCGAAGAAGAGCTCCAGCCAGGAGGCATGGCGCTCACCTGCGGACTCGGCGGCAGGAGCGGCGTCTTTCAGATCAGTCACGCGAGCACCCTAGGCCAACGGTGCCGCTCGCAGCGGAGGAATCCGTCGAAGATCCACACCCACCCGGCCCACCCGCCTGGACGAGTTCCGCCCCGGCGGCCCCGGTACGGGAGAGACTGGCCGCATGCTGCTCGCCGACGTGGCCCGTACCTCGCTGGAGATCACCGCGACTTCGTCGCGCACCGACAAGACGACGCTGCTGGCGGAGCTGTTCCGCAAGACGGAGGCGGACGAGGCGCCCATAGTCGTCACCTATCTCGCCGGGCGGCTGCCGCAGCGCCGGATCGGCGTGGGCTGGGCGACGCTGAAGGAGCCCCAGCCGCCGGCGTCCGAGCCCCGGCTGACGGTGCGTGAGGTGCACGAGGCGTTCGACGCGATCGCCGCGGTGGCGGGCAAGGGGGCGACCGCCGAGCGCAAGCGGCTGGTGCACGGGCTGATGCGGGCCGCGACCGCCGAGGAGCAGGAGTTCCTGCTGCGGCTGCTCGGCGGGGAGCTGCGCCAGGGCGCGCTGGACGCCTTCGCCGTGGAGGGGCTGGCCGCCGCGGTGGGCGCGGATCCGGCCGAGGTGCGGCGGGCCGTGATGCTCTCGGGGAACCTCGGGACTGTGGCGCGGACGCTGCTCGCCGAGGGGCCGAAGGCGCTGGCGGAGTTCCGGCTGACGGTGGGCCACCCGGTGCAACCGATGCTCGCGCAGACCGCGAAGGACGTCGACGAGGCGCTGGACCGGCTCGGCCCGTGCGCGGTCGAGCAGAAGCTGGACGGCATCCGGGTGCAGGTGCACAAGGACGGCCCCGCGGTACGGATCTACACGCGCACCCTCGACGAGATCACCGACCGGTTGCCGGAGGTGGTCCAGGCCGCCGGCGCGCTCACCGCCGGGCAGGCGGTGCTGGACGGCGAGGTGATCGCGTTCCGCGGGGACGGCGCGCCCCGCCCGTTCCAGGAGACGGCGAGCCGCGTCGGCTCCCGGGTGGACGTGGCGGCGGCGCGGGCCGAACTGCCCGTCTCCCCCGTGTTCTTCGATCTGCTGGCCGTCGACGGCCGCGACCTGCTCGACCTGCCGGTCACCGAACGGCACGCGGAGCTGGCCCGCGTGGTCCCCGAGCCGCTGCGGGTACGGCGGCTGGTGGTCGCCGACCCGGCCGCCGAGGACGAGCGGGCCGCCGCCCGGGCGTTCCTGGCGGACACCCTGGACGCGGGTCACGAGGGCGTGGTGGCGAAGGCCCTCGACTCGGCGTACAGCGCGGGCCGGCGCGGCGCGTCCTGGCTGAAGGTCAAGCCGGTGCACACCCTGGACCTGGTGGTGCTGGGCGCCGAGTGGGGGCACGGGCGGCGGACCGGCAAGCTGTCGAACCTGCATCTGGGCGCGCGGCGCGCGGACGGGTCGTACGCGATGCTGGGCAAGACGTTCAAGGGGCTCACCGACGCGCTGCTCGCCTGGCAGACGGAGCGGCTGCGGGAGCTGGCGGTCAGCGACGACGGCTGGCTGGTGCGGGTGCGGCCCGAACTGGTGGTGGAGATCGCCTTCGACGGGGTGCAGCGCTCATCTCGTTACCCGGAGGGCGTGACCCTGCGCTTCGCCCGGGTGTTGCGTTATCGCGAGGACAAACCGGCGACGGAGGCCGACACCGTGGAGACGGTCCTCGGCCTGCTGCGGTGACCCGGGCACGTACGAAGGGCGGATGAGCGGTGGAGCGGCGTTCAGGAGAAGGACCGGTGGAGCGGCGTTCGGGAGGAGGGACGGTGGCCGCGGCGCTCGAACGGGCCCGGCTGGAGACCGCCCGGCTGACCGCCGAGGGCATCCGCGGCGTCGCCCTCAGCTGGGTGGACAACGCGGGCGTCGGCCGGGTGAAGACGGTCCCGACCGCCCGGCTGGTGGAGGCCGTGCGCGCCGGGGTGGGGATGTCCCCGGTGTTCGACGTCTTCGTGGTCGACGACTCGATCACGACCAGCCCGCACATCGGCGGCCCGGACGGCGATCTGCGGCTGTTCCCCGACCTGGACGCGCTCACCGTGCTCGCCGGTCAGCCCGACTGGGCCTGGGCGCCGGTGGACCGCTACGACCAGCGGGGCGTACCGCACCCCGCCTGCCAGCGGCAGTTCGCCCGGCGGATGACCGCACGGGCGGGCGAGCGGGATCTCACGCTGAAGGCGGGCTTCGAGACCGAGTGGGTGGTGGTCCGCCCCTCCGACGACGGCGAGCTGGTGTATCCAACCCGCGGCCCGGCGTACGGGATGGCGCGGCTGGCGGAGCTGGCCGGCTATCTGGGCGACGTGCTGGACGCCCTGGTGGTGCAGGGCGTCGAGGTGCTGCAACTGCATCCGGAGTACGCGCCGGGCCAGTTCGAGGTGTCGGTCGCGCCGGCGGACCCGGTGCGGGCGGCCGATCTGTCGGTGCTGGTCCGCGAGACGATCCGCTCGGTGACCCTGGCGCACGGCTTCACCCCGCTGTTCGGCCCGGCGGTGGAGGCGGACGGGGTGGGCAACGGCAGCCATCTGCATCTGAGCCTGTGGCAGGACGGACGCAACCTGTGCGCGGACGGCATGTCGCCCCTCGCGGAGGCGTTCCTGGCCGGCGTGCTGCGCGAGCTGCCCGCGCTGCTGGCCGTGGGAGCGCCGTCACCGGCGAGCTATCTGCGGCTGCAGCCGTCGCGCTGGGCGGGCGTCTACCAGTGCTGGGGGGTGGAGAACCGGGAGGCGGCGCTGCGCTTCGTGCCCGGCTGGCACGAGGACCCGGGCGCGGCGAACGCGGAGGTCAAGTGCTTCGATCCGGCGGCCAATCCGTATCTCGTGGTCGGCTCGGTGATCGCCGCCGGGCTGGCGGGCGTGGACGAGGGGCTGCGGCTGCCGGAGCCGGTGGCCGGGGATCCGGTGCACGAGGGCAAGGAGCTGCGGCTGCCGGAGTCGCTGGACGAGTCGCTGGCCGCGTTCGCCGCCTCCACGCTGCTGCGGGACGCCATGGGCGCGCCGCTGTTCGAGGCGTTCGCGGCGGTGCGGAGGGCGGAGATCGACCTGTTCCGGGGGCAGGACCCGGGGCGGATCGCCGCCGCGACCCGGGGGCGGTACTGAGTGGCCCTGGAGCTGCCGCCGCTGGTGGACCACCACTGCCACGGCATCCTGCCCGGCACGCCGTCGCCGGACGGCTTCGAGTCGCTGCTCACCGAGTCGGACGCCCCGGCGGCCCCCGGCACCAGCTTCTTCGACACCCAGCTGGGTTTCGCCGTACGCCGGTGGTGCCCGCCGCTGGTGGGGCTGGAGGCGCACTGCCCGTACGAGGTGTATCTGGCGCGGCTGGGCGAGCTGGGCCCGGACGAGGCCGCCCGGCGGCTGCTGGCGGGGACGGGCATCGGCGCGTTCCTGGTGGACACGGGGCTGCCGGGCGGGCTGCGGGGTCCGGGTCCGCTGGCGGGCGCGCCCGAGCGGGAGCTCGTACGGCTGGAGCGGCTGGCCGAGCGCGTCGCCGAAACGGCGCCGGACGCGGGCGCGTACGCGGACGGGGTCGGCGAGGCGGTCGCGGCGGCGGCCCGGACGGCGGCGGGGTTCAAGTCGGTCGCCGCGTACCGGCACGGCCTGGACCTCGACCCCGCTCCCCCTACGGACGCCGAGGTGCGGGCGGCGGCGGCCCGCTGGCTGGCGGAGGGCGCCGGCCGGCTGACGGATCCGGCGCTGCTGCGGCACCTGCTCTGGTCGGCGGTCCGTACCGGGCTGCCCCTGCAGTTGCACACCGGGTTCGGCGATCCGGACCTCACCCTGCACCGCTGCGATCCGCTGCTGCTGACGGACTTCGTCCGGGCGACGGCGACGGCGGGGACGGCGCTGGTGCTGCTGCACGGCTATCCGTACCACCGTCAGGCGGCGTATCTCGCGGCCGTCTTCCCGCACGTCTACGCGGACATGGGGCTCGCGCTCTCGCACACGGGGGCGCGGGCGGAGGCGGTGCTCGCGGAGATGCTGGAGCTCACGCCGTTCGGGAAGCTGCTGTTCTCCACCGACGCCTACGGGCTGGCGGAGCTGTACGTCGTGGGCGCCGCGCTGTTCCGTACGGCGCTCGGGCGCCTGCTGCGGCGCTGGGTGGACGAGGGCGCCTGGGCGGCGGCCGACGCCGACCGGGTGGCGGCGCTGCTCGCCGCAGGGAACGCGCGCCGCGTCTACCGGCTGTCTCCGGACCGGTAGACGCGGCGGCGTCCGGTCTCACTGGGTGCGGTGCGCCGGGCCGTAGTTGCAGGCCGTGTAGTACTTGGAGTCGGAGCCGACGTTGAGCGGGCCGTTCCAGTTCCAGGGCAGCAGACAGACGTTGTTGAGGATGCCGCCGCTCGCCGACTCGGCGTAGTTGCAGGCCATGTAGCCCTCGGCGTCGGAGTCGATGTTCAGCGGACCGTTCCACATCCAGGGGGCGACGCACAGGTTGTTGCCGATACCGCCGTCGCCGACGATCCTGCCCAGCAGGCTGTCGTCGTCCGGCTGCGGGGCGGCGACGGCCGTGGAGGCGGAGAGCGTGAGGGCGGCCACGGCGAGGCCGACGGCCGCGAGGGTCTTGCGCACGGGTGATCCTTCCGGTGTTTCGTAGCCCGGTGAGGGACTTGTGCGTCGAACGTAGACAGACCGTGGAAATCGGCGTCGGCCAGTACGGACCCGACACGCGGCCTTTTCATACAAACGTCGTAACACCGGCCCCGACCGGGCCGGTGTCACGGCGCAGCGGACCCTCAGCGGTGCGGATAGGCCGCGGTCACCTCGACCTCCACCAGCCAGCCGGGGACCGCGAGCGAGGCGACCTCCATGGTGGCCCGGGCGGGCCGCGCGTCGTTGGCCGTCAGCGGGGCCTTCGGCGCGGAGGTGCCGAGGGGGACGGGCACGACCTCGCGGGTCGACAGGTCGACGTTGGCGAAGTACTGCCGGTAGGCGCGGTTCCAGCCGGCGTAGTCGGCCGCGGCGGCTCCGGGCGGCTTCATCAGATAGCACTTCATCGTGATGACGTCGTCCGGGTCCAGGCCCGCCGCCTCGAGGTTCGCGACGATGTTGCGCAGCACGACGAGCGCCTGCGCCTCGGTGACGGTCACGCCCTCGGCCCCCGCCGTGAGCGCGGGGTCGGTGTAGCGCTCCGGAGTGCCCGCGGGGGCGGCCGGGTTGAGGGCGGTGGGGCCGAGGCCGCTGGAGGTGTAGAGGGCGACCTCCCCGCCGGTCGCGACGCCGGTGGCGATGGCGGGGTTGGTCTGGCCCTCGGGCAGCATGACCCGCACCTCGCGCGGTCCGGGCAGCCAGTTCTTCGCCTCGGCGACGGTGCCGCCGCCCGCGAGCACGGCGAGCGCGGTCACCGCGGTCAGTGCCGTACGGCGTCTCATCCCGCCATCACCCTCTCGTGGATGTCCGTGACGACCTTGCGGGCGGAGGTGAACGCGCCGTGCTGCCAGGCGATCGCATGGCTGAGCCAGTCGCCCGCGAAGTGGACGTGGCCGGCGGGCTGGTTGAGCAGCCGGTACTCCGGCCCCGATTGCGAGGGCCAGCTCACCCAGCCGCCCTCGATGTGCGGGGTGCGGTGCCAGGCGACGCTGAAGGAGTGCGCGAGTTCGCTGCGGTACGTCTCGCCGTGGATCGCCACGCCCCGCTCCAGCGCGCGGGCCTCGCGCTCGGCGTGGGTGAGGGCGCCGTAGGCGGAGGCGTTGGCGCCGAAGTTGTAGTAGCCGATGAGGGTGCCGCGGCGGCCCTGGTATCCGTAGGACGGGTACCAGATGGTGGAGAGGTCGGAGTCGGTCGGGGTGATGCCGCCGTAGATGTGCTCGTCGGTCTCCCACCAGCGGCGGCGGTACTCCAGGCCGATCTTGCCGACCGGGTTGGCCACGGGGTACTTCAGGGCGGCCGTGACGTCGGCGCCGAGGTTGTGCTCGATCCGGGCCATCACCATCGGGGGCACGGCGGCGACGACGAAGTCGGCGCGCTCGGTGCGGACGCGGCCGCGGGCGTCGGTGTACGTGACCTCCGCGCCGTCCGCGAGGTCGGTGACGCGGCTCGCGCGGGCGCCGTACACGATCCGGTCGGGGCCGATCGCGCGGGCCAGCGCCCTGGGTATCGCGTCCATGCCGCCGACCGGCTGGAACATGAGCATCGCCTGGTCGTAGCCGAACTCGAAGGAGAACCGCTGCCCGACGCCGCTCGCGATGACGTCGCTCAGCGCGGGCGGCGGGCCGAGTTCGGTGCCCTCCTCGAAGGCGGCGCCCGGCTCGACGCCGTACCCGCGCCGGTCGGTGCCGGTGTACGCCCAGTCGTCCGCCCTGCCCTGGATGGCGCCGAAGCCCTGCAGGAACGCCAGCAGCCGCTCCTTGTCCTCGGCGGTCAGCTCCTTGTCCAGGGCGCCGCGGTCGGTGGCCTTGGCGAGCAGTTCGGAGACATAGCCGTAGACGTCGGCCTTGGCGGTGCGCCAGCGCACGGGCCGGCCGCCGGTGGCGGGGTTGTTCCGGTGGTGGATGTACGCGTTGGCGTTGGCGTTGGCGAAGACCTCCAGCGGCACGCCGAGTTCCCGGCAGTAGTCGAGGGTGACGTGCGACTGGGGGAGGCGGGCGGGGCCCGCGTTCATGTACTGGCCGTCGGAGAACGCGGCCGTCTGGCGGCGTCCGTCGAGGTCGGTGAGCGTGGTGCCGTTCCGGACGGTCCAGTTGCGGCCGCCGGGGCGGTCCTTGGCCTCCAGGATCCGGCAGTCGTAGCCGGCCTTGCCCAGTTCGTACGCCGTGGCCAGGCCCGCGATGCCAGCGCCGAGGATCAGCACCCTCCCGGCGGCACGGCCCGTCAGCGTGAGGTCGCCGGGCCGCGGCGCCCGGTAGGGGGCGGCGTTCGCCGCCGGCACGGGCGCCAGGCCCAGTGCGCCCATCGTCTGGTACAGCATGCCCGCGCCGCCGGCGACGCCGACGGCCCGCAGGAAGTCCCGGCGCGATCCGGATACAGCCATCAATCCTCCTCGCCCCGCGGCCGTGCGGCCCGTCGGAGCGGGTCACGGGGCCGCGGCCTGGTGAACGATCGGCCCGAGCCTGCGTCATGACTGTTTCGTACGAATGCCGCTGGCGTGACCGGCTGATTCCGGAGTGCGGGGACAGGCCGACGCCCCGCCGGAGAGGTCCGGCGGGGCGTCGGAGACGGGGCTACCCGGCGGCGCTCACCACCCCTGTCGGGGGCACGGGGGCGCCGTTGCCGGCGCGGACGCGGCGGAGCAGCACCACGCTGACGGCGATCAGCCACAGCGGCGTGAGCATGAAGACGCCGATGCCGGTCGGGCCGGTGAGGCACAGCACGCCCAGGATCGCGGTGACGACGCCGAGCCACTTGGGCAGCACGGCGGTGCGCATCCCGCCGAGCCCCGCGCCGATCAGCAGCACCGCGGAGCCCGCGGCCCACGGGATCCAGCCGAACTCGTCCGCGAAGCCCATGGTGGTGACGGCCGCCCGCTGCCCCTTGTCGGCGGCGGTCGCCGCGCCCATCAGTCCGGCGGCGGACAGCAGTTGGGTGAACGCGACGAGCAGCCCGCCGGCGAACGCCGCGCTGGAGTACGTCGACTCACCCGGCTCGCCGGAGCGCAGCGCCTGCCGCAGCCCGACGGTGAAGAACACCATGAACACCGCGAAGTACGCGAGAGAGAGCCCCGCGACGGACGCCGCGTTCTGGTGGTCCTCGAACCAGCGCACCATCTTCGCGGGATCGTCACTGGCTGTCGGCAGGCTTCCGGTCAGGAACATCGGCAGTGCGAAGAGAACGGCGGCGATGAAGCCGGAGACCGGCAGAAAACGTTCGAATCGGCTGGCAGGCATGGCAGGTCCTCCCCTGGTCGGCGGCCCGCACGCCGGGCCGGTCGTGCCGGGTCCGGGCGGTCCCCCGGTCCGTCGCGGCACCTCCCGCCGGACCCGGCACGCCGACTGTGCCGCGCCCGGGGTCCCGGGCGCCTCGGGCTGCCGTCCCGGGGCGTCCGGGAACTGTTCCCGGGCGTCTTCCGGGGAATTGCCCGGGTCCTCCACACTGACCGTCATGGACGAGACGTCCGCTCCACCCGACCGCGCCGGCGCGTCCGCCCGCCGGTTCCGGCCCGCCGCGCCGCTCGTGGTGGCGCTCACGCTCGCCGCGGACCTGGTCGGCCTGTCCGTGCACGGCACGGACGCCGCCAACTGGCCCTTCTTCGCGCTGATCGGCTGCGCCACGCTGAGTTCGTCCGTGGTGGGCGCGGTGATCGTGCGGGCCCGGCCCGGCAACGCCGTCGGCCGGCTGCTGCTCGCCCACGGGCTGCTCGTGGCCCTCGTCCTCGGCCCGGACGGCAGGGTGCCGTGGGCGTCGCCGACCGTCGAGGCGTGGTACGCGCAGCTCACGCTGGGCGCCTGGGTGCTGCTCTACGTCTGCATCGCGCTGATCGGCTACGTCTTCCCCGACGGGCGTTTCCCGAGCCTCCGTTGGCGCCGCTTCGCGATGGGCTGCCTGGTCTGCTACGGACTGTTCCTGGTGCTCGCCGCCTTCGACGAGGCGGAGTTCCGCGACCTGTACCCGGAACTCACCCCCGTCCTGCCGACCGCGCCCTCCGCCGTCCAGGCCGTGGCCTTCGCCTGCTGGGCCGGCGTGGCCGCGAGCCTCGTCGGCGCGGTGGTGTGCGCCCGGTCGCGGCTGCGCCGGGCGGACGGCGAGGAGCGGGTGCAGCTGCTGTGGTTCGTGTGGGCGGCGCTCGCCATCCCGGCCGGGCTCGGCGTGTGCCTCCTCGACAACTGGATCACGGGCGGCGCCGGTCTGCTCACCCTCGCCGGTGTCACCGTGGCCAGTTCGGTCTTCCCGCTCGCCATCGGCGCCGCGGTCCTGCGCCGCCGGCTGTTCGACATCGAGCTGGTGCTCAGTCGCACCCTCACCTACGGCGCGTTGACCGTGCTGGTCGTCGCCGTGTACGCCGGGGTGCTGCAGGGGCTGGGCAGTCTGATCGGCGACCGGGGCGCGGCGGGACTCCTCGCCGTGGGGGTGGTGGCCGTGGCGATCCAGCCCGCGCACGCGGCGGCCCGGCGGCGCGCCGAACGCTGGGTGTACGGCGACCGGTCCGACCCGTACGGCGCGCTGCGCCGGCTCGCGGGCCGGCTGGAGGGGGCGGTGGGACCGGCGGAGGCGGTGGGGACGGTGACGGCGTCCGTGGCGGAGGCGCTGCGGATCCCGCCGTCGGCCGTGGCGCTGGTCCGCCAGGACACCACCCCCGAGGGCGAGGCGGTGGCGCTGTCGTACCAGGGCGGCGCGCTGGGCTGGCTCGCGGTGACCCCGCCGCCCGGCCGCGCGCTGACGGCCGCGGACCGCCGGCTGCTCGGGGACCTGGCCCGCCAGGCGGCCGTGGTCGTCAACGCCGTACAGCTGACGCTGGATCTGCAGGAGTCACGGGCCCGGCTGGTGACCGCCAGGGAGGAGGAGCGGCGGCGGCTGCGCCGGGATCTGCACGACGGGCTCGGTCCCTCGCTGGCCGCGATCGTGCTCAAGCTGACCGCCACCGCGGCGCTCGTCCGCGAGCCCGAGGCCGGGCGGCTGCTGGGTGAACTCCGTGAGGAGACACGGGCGGCCATCGCCGAGATCCGTCGGCTGGTGGACGATCTGCGCCCGCCGGCCCTGGACGAGGTGGGCCTGGTGGCGGCGGTGCGTCAGCTCGCGCAGCGGCTGTGCCGGGAGACCGGGGCGCTGACGGTGACCGTGGAGGGCCCGGCCGCCCCGCCGCCGCTGCCGGCCGCGGTGGAGGTGGCGGCGTACCGGATCGCGGCGGAGGCCCTGACGAACGTCGTACGGCATTCGGGGGCGCGGCGCTGCGCGGTGACGCTGGTGATGAACGGCGGGCTGGAGCTCACCGTCGCCGACAACGGGGGGCGGTCGACGCCGCCGTCGCGCACCGGCGTCGGTTCGGAGTCGATGCGCGAGCGCGCGGCGGAGCTCGGCGGCTCGTGCACGATCGCCCACCGGCCGGAGGGCGGCACGGTCGTGCGCGCGGTGCTGCCGCTGCAGCCCCGCCGGGCGGCGCGGGCGGCGGAAGCGGGGACGCCGTGAGCGCGGGCGACGGAAGCACGCCTGGGGGGTCACGTCCGCTGCGCGTCCTGGTCGCGGACGACCATCCGGCCTTCCGTGCCGGTCTGCGTCTGATGCTGTCCTCCGCGCCCGACATCGACGTCGTCGGCGAGGCGTTCACCGGCCTGGACGCGGTGCGGCTGGCCGCGGAGACGTCGCCGGACGTCGTCGTGATGGACATCCGGATGCCGGACCTCGACGGCATCGAGGCCACCCGGCGGCTGCTGCGGGCGGATGCCGGGGTGGGCGTGGTGGTGCTGACCATGTTCGAGGACGACGACTCGGTCTTCGCCGCGATGCGGGCGGGGGCGCGCGGCTATCTCCTCAAGGGCGCCGACCAGGAGGAGATCCTGCGGGCCATCCGCGCGATCGCCGCCGGGGAGGCGATCTTCGGCCCGGCCGTCGCCCGCCGCGTGATCGACCACTTCACGCTCGCCGGCGGTGCCGCCACCCGTACCGCGTTCCCGTCCCTCACCGACCGCGAACGCGAGGTCCTCGACCTGATCGCGGCCGGCAAGGGCAACGCGGCCGTCGCGCACGAGCTGATGCTGACGCTGAAGACGGTCCGCAACCACGTCTCGAACATCTTCGGCAAGCTCCAGGTGCCCGACCGGGCGGCGGCGATCATCAAGGCCCGCGACGCGGGCTTCGGCTCCCCCTCCGCCGATTAGAACGATTCATAAGTTCCCTTCATGCATCTTGCCATCGATTCCAGCGAGCATCTAGGTTCCATTCGAGTACGACACGCACTTGCTGAATCGTTCAAAGTGAAGGTGGCCTGATGCACGACGACCTCGGACCGGACGCACCGACCCCGGAGACGAGCCTGCGGCGGCGGACGCTGCTGCGGATGGGCTCCGCCGCGGGCGCGGCCCTGGCCGTCTCCTGGGGTACGGCCGGGCACGCGACGGCCGCGGGGTCGGGCGCGCCCGCCGCCACCACGACCGCCGGCGAAGCCGGCGCCGTCGCGCAGGCGTTCGCCGAGCCGCCGATGCCGGTCCGGCCGCGGTTCCGCTGGTGGTGGCCCGACGCGCTCGTGGACCCCGAGGAGGTCCAGCGCGAGATCGACCAGATCGCCGCCGCCGGCTTCGGCGGCGTCGAGATCGCGGCCGTCACGCACAGCCTGACCCAGCGCATCGACGTCGAGCGGTACGGCTGGGGCACCCCCGCCTGGGTCGCGGGCGTCGAGGCGGCGCTGCGGCAGGCCGCGCGGCGCAAGGTCGTCGTGGATCTGACCATCGGCCCCGCCTGGCCCGCCGCCGTACCGACCGTCACTCCCGACGACGAGGCCGCCACCAAGGAACTCGCCCACGGCGTCGCCGTCGTCGCGGCCGGCACGACCTTCGACGGCCCGCTCCCCCCGTCGGTGAGCGCGCCGGGCAGCGACGTGACCGCGCAGCGTCTGCGCTACGTCCAGGCCGCCCGGATCACCGCGGGCGGCTCCCCCACCGCCAAGGTCGTCCCCCTCGACCAGGCCACCGTCACCGACCTCACCGACCGCATCCGGGACGGCCGGCTGACCTGGACCGCGCCCGACGACGGCGGCACCTGGCTGGTTCTCGCGTACTGGGAGCGCGGCTCCGGCCAGCGCCCGGAGGGCCCGGCGCACACCGCGCCGCTCTCGTACGTCGTCGACCACCTCGACGCCAAGGGCACCGAGGCGGTCGTGGACTTCTGGGAGCGCAACATCCTCACCCCCGAGGTGCGCGAGCTGCTGCGCGAGACGGGCGGTTCGCTCTTCGAGGACTCTCTCGAACTCGAGACGCACGCGACCCTGTGGACCTCCTCGCTGGCCGACGAGTTCGCCCGGCGCATGGGCTACTCGCTGGTTCCGTATCTGCCGGCCGTCGTGGAGGTGAAGGAGAAGTACGTCTTCAGCTTCGGCTCCGCCGTCGACAAGGCCGTACGGCGGGACTACATGCACGTGGTCACCGAGCTGTACCTGGAGAACCATCTGGTCCCCCTGCGCGACTGGGCCCACTCGCTGGGCCTCAGGCTGCGCGTCCAGCCGTACGGCCTGGAGACCGACGCGATGTACTCCGCCGCCCTGCTGGACGAGCCGGAGGGCGAGTCGCTCGGCTTCAAGAACCTCGACGACTTCCGCACCCTGGCCGGCGGCCGCGACATGGGCGGCCGGACGATCCTGTCCAACGAGGCCGGCGGCACCGCCGGCGGCGCGTACGCCACCACCTGGGACGCCACGCTGAAGAAGCTCGTCACCCAGTACGCGGCGGGCGTCAACCAGGCCGTCTTCCACGGCTTCGCGTACGCCGAGGCCCCCGGCGCCGACTGGCCGGGCTTCGCGGCCTTCTCCCCGTACAACGGCGGCACCGGCTACGGCGAGGCGTGGGGTCCGCGCCAGCCGCTGTGGCGGCACACTCCCGAGGTGGCCCGCGCGCTGGGCCGGATCCAGCAGATCCTGCAGACCGGCGTCAACAGGGCCGACGTCGGCGTGCTGTGGCAGAAGGGCTACGCGGGCTCCGGGCTCGGTGCCTCGTGGTTCACCGCGGACGGCGTGCCCGCCGGCTGGACGCACCTGTTCCTGAGCCCGCGGCTGCTCGACCTGCCCAGCGCCCGGGTCGAGGACGGCCGGCTGGCGCCCGACGGACCCGCGTTCAAGGCACTGCTGGTCGACGGCGACATCATGATCAACCGTGAGCACACCCTGCAGCTCGACGTCGCGGAGAAGCTCGTCGGCTACGCGAAGGCCGGGCTGCGGATCATCGTGATCGGCGACTGGAGCGACGGCCATGTGCCGGGCATCGGGCAGCCGGGCGACAACGAGCGGCTGCGCGCGCTGCTCACCGAGCTGCTGTCGCTGCCGACGGTCCACAACGTCGCCGACCGCCCGAACGTCCCCGAGGGCATCGCCGCGCTCGGCCTGCGCCGCGACGTGGAGTACGCGCAGTCCTCGATGCTGCTGCACGCGCACCGCGCCGACGCCGACACCGACTACTTCTTCTTCGCCAACGACGCGGTGAGCAAGAAGGGTTCGACCGGTACGCCCGTCGACCACGACGTCACCCTGGCCACCCGCCGGCCGGACGCCGTCCCGTACCACCTCGACCCGTGGACCGGCACGATCGAGCCGGTCGCCGCCTACCGACGGGTCGACGGCCGGATCCGGCTGCGCATCGCGCTGCAGCCGGGCGCGACCACGATCATCGCGCTCGCCCGCCCCGGCCGGCTCGACGACTCCCTGGCGCCCTCCTGGTACGCGACGGACACGGACGCCGCCGAGGTGCGCAGGTCCGCCGACGGCCGGCTGGAGGTGCGCGACACCCGGCCGGGGACGTACACGACGACGCTCGACGACGGCCGTACCGTCACCTCCGTGATCGGCGCGATGCCGGAGCCGACGGCGCTCACCGACTGGGAGCTGCACGTCGAGGACTGGCAGCCCGGCGACTCCCCCACGCAGACCGTGAAGGTGCGCCGCAACCTCGGCCTCGACGGCCTCGCGGCCTGGCCGGACATCCCGGAGCTGGCCGACGTGAGCGGCATCGGCCGCTACCGCACCACCGTGGACCTGGGTGCGCCGTGGACCGGCGGATATGGCGCGTACCTGGAGCTCGGGGAGGTCTTCGACACGTACCGGATCACCGTCAACGGCACGGAGCTGCCCCCGGCCGACCCGGTGACCAGCCGGGTCGACGTCGGCCCGTGGCTGCAGCGGGGGGCGAACACGATCGAGGTCGAGGTCGCCACCACGCTGCTGAACCGGCTGCGCGTGGCCAACGCCGCGGTGTTCGGCGTGGCGCAGCGGCAGAAGTACGGGCTGGTGGGGCCGGTCCGCCTGGTGCCGTACGGCCGCGTGGTGGCGCGGCGTTGAGCGGCAGGGCCCGCGGCGCCGACCCGCGGGCCCCGTCAGCCCGGGTTCGCCGCGTGCGTCAGGGTCTCCCAGGCGACGAACAGGTCATCGGTGCCCGCCGGGCGCTGCCGCTTCGCGAGGCGCTCGGCGGCCGGCATCCTCAGGCCCATCCGGTTGTGGAGGTGGTTGACCGCCACCTCCACGTCCGGGCCCATGTTGCGGTCGATCCGGCCGCCGCACAGCCAGCGCGGGGCCTTCGCGCCGAGCTGGTAGCGGGCGTGGAAGTCCAGCGCCGCCCGCATCCGGTCGCCGGCCTCCGACCACAGGTCGACGCCCTGGTGCCAGGCCGTCTCCGCGATATGGGCGGTCGCGGCCAGCGCGTAGCCGACGTGCATGAAGTTGCGGCAGGTCTCCTGGCCGATGCCGTCGACGTACCGCGGCTGCTTGAACCAGTACTCGCGGATCTGCTCCGGCGTCCTGATGGTGCCGCCGGGCGGGGCGAGCGGGACGGGGCCGTCGGAGGCGAGGTAGAAGTACGCCGGGACACGGCCGCGGAAGCGGGCCACCGACCGGTCGAAGGCGGCCCGGTCTTCGAGGAAGACGGCGATGCCGATCGCGGCGTCCGTCATGGCCAGGTCCCAGTTGCCGTTGCGGTCCGGCCAGGCGTGCTCGACCTCGGGGAGGTAGGCGGTGCGCAGCATCGTCTCGAAGCGCTGGACGCGGGGCGCGGGCCAGCCGGGGTAGGTGTAGCGGACCAGTTCCGCGGCGCGGGCCCAGGTGGAGCCGGACCAGGCGGTCTGCAGACCGGCGTTGTCGTCGGAGTGCCGGCGGATGGTGCCCGACCAGGCGTCCATGATCTGCGTCGCCTTCTCGGCATGCGCCTCGTCGCGGGTGAAGTACCACAGCAGCGCCTGGGTGTACGCGGCGATGGCGTCCTCGCGCTCCTCCGTACAGCCGTGGCCGGGGCGGCCGTCGAAGGGGCACTGCACGTTCTCGACGGGTTTGGCGGCGTAGGCCATGGCCGCGTACTTGCTGGCGCGCATCGCGGTGTAGGCGTCGCTCCACGGCTGGTCGCCGTCGGCGAGGTGGCGGCGTACGGCGTCCAGCTGCGGTCTGCTGTCCAGCACCCCGGGGTGGGTGAACGTCCGCGGCGACTGCCGGTCGGCGTGCGCGGTCGGCGCCGTGCCGTGCGTCACCGCGAGCGTGCCCGCGAGGGCGATCGCGGCCGCCAGTGCCATCAGGACGTATCTGACTGCTTTGCTCTTGTGGGGAACCTCGGCCATGCGCACCTCCACCCTCAGGCTGGGCGCGGACGTTCCTCTACGCAGTGCGGGCTGATCCGTTCAGGTGAGGGCGGGGGCGGGCGGAAGTCCGGTGGGAGGCCGGGCGGGTGCGGACGTAAACCGATGGGAGGCCGGGCGGGGCGTCGCTAGCATGCCGGGGTGACCAGCCACGATCCCCCGCTGACCGCCGCCCAGCGCGCCGCGCTCGACCACGTCCGGGCGTCCGCTCCGGCGCTCGGCGGGGCCGCCCGCCTGGGGGCCGTGCCCTCGGGGGCGGCGGTCCACGCGGCGGTACGGGAGCGGGCCCGGGTCACGCTCAACTTCCACCCCGACCGGCTGCTCGCCGACGGCTCGCGGATCGCGGAGCGACTGGCGGCGGACGGCCGCTACCGGGGCCAGTTCGAGACGGGTGTCTCCAACGGCAGCCGCACCGCCCACCCGGGCGGCGACCGGGACCGCTGGGAGGAGTCGCTGTTCGGCGGGGCGTACCACGGCCGGGGGGTCGCGCCCGGCGACCGGCCGAAGTACGGCGCGCTGAACGTCCTGCACCATCCGGACGGCGCGGCGCCCCGCTTCGGCTCCTGCCATGTCCGGCTGCGTGCCGAGGTGGCGGCCCGCTGCACGTTCTGCGTCGGCGACAGCCATGCCGGGCCCGTGGACGTGGGCACGTACGACGCCTTCGAGGCGGTGCTGGCGGGTGTGCTGGAGGAGGCTTCGGAGACCGGTCTGCTGCTCGGTGTGCCGACGGCCGACCCGGCGGCCGGCCTCGGCGCTGCCGCGCCGGTGCCCGGCGCTCCCAACGGCGCGGTCCTCGACCATTACGTCGAGGCCCAGGTCCACGGCCCCGTCGACCTCGCGCGGGACGCGGAGGCCCTCGTCCTCGACCCGTCCTTCGCGGGCACCGCGGTCGGCGACGTGCTGACGGAGGCGGCCGCCCGCTTCGGCGTCGGCCTGGAGTGGCACACCGGTTTCGTCCTGCACTCCTCCGCCGTCCCCGCCGGGTTCCGCGGGCCGGCGATACCGCCGCTGGCGGACCGCGTCGCGCGCCGGTACACCGCGGACGGCATGCTGACCGCCGAAGTGGTCGGCCGCGCGGCGGCCTCGCTGGCCGTCGAGCCCGGCGCGTGGGCGGAGTTCGGCACGTACGACGAGGTGCTGCAGTACGTGAAGCAGCTCTGGCACGTGCTGGTCGAGTTCGGGGAGCCCTACGCCACCGGCCTGCGCGCGAGGAACACCAGCTCCCGGCCCGGCCGGTCGGGCGCGTCCCGGACGTCCTGAAGCGCGTAGCCGTGGGCCGCCAGGTCAGCCTCGACCTCCGCCCGCTCCCGGAAGCGCAGGGTGGACTTCGACGTCAACGCCCGGCCGTCCGAGGCGAAGACCCACGTAGAGCGGAAGGTGACCAGAGGTCCGCTGACGTCGAGCAGGTCGTGCCAGCTCTCGACGCGCCCCACCCCGGGGATGTCGCACGCGGTGTACGACGTCTCCCGGTTCCACTCCTCCCAGGCGCGCCGGGCCGGGTCCCGGGTCTCGAAGACCAGCAGCCCGCCCGGGCGCAGCGCCGCGTACGCCCCGGCCAGGGTGCCCTGCCACGCGCCGGGTTCGACGATGGCCTGGGCGACGTTGGCCGTCATGGTGGCGAGGTCGGCCCGTAGCGGCGGCAGGGTGGTCGCGTCCCCGGTGATCCACCGCACCCGCCCGGCCCCGGGCTTGCCGCGGGCCACGTCCACCGAGGCCCGCGCGGGGTCGACACCGACGACCTCGATCCCCCGGCCGGCCAGCAGCAGGGCGAACACCCCCGTACCGCAGCCGATGTCGAGCACGAGGCGCGCCTTCTCGTCCTCGGCGATACGCAGATACGCGTCCAGGTCGCCGCGGTCGGGGTCCAGGGGGTCGTAGACGGCGGCCAGTCGCGGATCACGGAACACTTCGTCAGCCATGGCGGGAAGGCAACCACAGCCGCAGGTCTCCCGGAACACGGCCCTGGGCTCTTGTGACCGTTTCGGCTACTCTCCTCCCCGTTTCGACGGCAGACGGCAGATAGCAGATGGGGGTACGCGACATGGTCCGACGACGCCCGGTCCTGGCCGCCGCGCTGACGATCCTGCTGGCGGAAGCGGTGTTCGCCCCGCCCGCGGCGGGAGGTGACGACCCGCATGTCATCGTGGCCGGGGACTCGCTGCAGGAGGCCGTCGACGCCGCGCGGCCCGGGGACACGATCGTCGTGCCGCCGGGCACGTACGAGGGCGGCGTCGTCCTGGACAAGAGCGGCATCACCATCCGCGGCAGCCGCGCGGCCGTCATCGACGCGTCGGGCCACTCGATGGGCATCCGCGTCGGTACGGGCCGGATCGCCCCGGGACTCGACGGCTGGCCGGTGTGCCCGCCGACGGCGCTGCACGACATCACCATCGAGGGACTGACGGTCAGGGACGCCGAGTTCACCGGTGTGTTCCTGAGCGGCGTGGACGGT
The DNA here is from genome assembly GCF_040680895.1 of Streptomyces sp. NPDC051940. Taxonomy (NCBI): domain Bacteria; kingdom Bacillati; phylum Actinomycetota; class Actinomycetes; order Kitasatosporales; family Streptomycetaceae; genus Streptomyces; species Streptomyces sp. NPDC051940. The sequence continues at coordinate 20,613 of NZ_JBFAXR010000041.1, forward strand.
TTCCGGCTCTCCGGTGGCCGGTACACCGACAACGACGAGTACGGCCCGTTCCCGATCTGCTCGCGCAACGGCCTGATCGAGCACAACGAGGTCAGCGGCACCGAGGATGCGGGCATCTACGTCGGTGACTCGACGGACGTCGCGATCGTGGGCAACCGGGTGACGCGCAGCGCGATCGGCATCGAGGCGGAGAACACGGCCCGCACCGTCATCCGCACCAACACCCTGACGGACAACACGGTCGGCATCCTGGTGAGCCTGCTGCCCGGTCTGCCGCTGCCCCTCAACGAGGACACCCTCATCGAGGGGAACACCATCCACCACAACAACTTCCCCAACCCCGTGCCGCCGGACGGCGGCGACGAGGTCGGCCTGCTCCCCACCGGGTCCGGAGTGATCAACATCGGCGGGGACCGCATGGTGATGCTGCGCAACTCGGTCGTCGGCAACGACACCGTCGGCGTGGCCGTCCTCAGCACGCCGTTCGCAGCCGAGGACCCGCGGCTGGAGCCCGCCCCGGACGGCAACGAGGTCCGGTCCAACACGACCCTGCGCAACGGCGCGAGCCCCGACCCGCTGCGGCCGATAGGTCAGGGCGCGGACATCCTCTACGACGGGACGGGCACGGGGACGTGCTTCGGGCCCAACGTGTTCGCGACGGACTCGCCGCCGGGGATCACGGGGTTGTTCCCCTGCTGAGCCCGGCCCCCGCGGGATCGGATCACGGGGTTGTTCCCCTGCTGAGCCCGGCCCCGTGGACTCAGCCCGTGAACAGCATCCACGTCATCCCGAGCGCCATCGCCACCGAGCCCAGCTGCGGGGCGGTGATCAGCAGCCGGTGCTGGCTGCCCGCGAGCGGGAGCGGGGTGCTGTCACGGGGGCCGCGGCGGTGCCGTCCCGTACCGGCGGGTTCGAGGACCGGCCGCAGCAGCGGCCAGGCGGTGGCGCCCAGGCAGACGCCGGCCACCAGCCCCGGCAGCGGCCCGAAGGAGGCGCCGCCGGCAAGCATCAGGGCCAGCGCGGCCGTGGCGCTGAGCAGCACGAGTTCGTGCACGTGAATCTGCGTGCGGTGGCGCGCCCGCAGCACCAGCGACAGCGCGAAACCGGCGGCGACGGCGCCGAGGACCACCGCCAGCGGGCGGTGGCCCTCGGCCGGCGCACCCGGGAACAGCAGGTAGACCATGCCGCCCGCCATTCCCGCGTGCGCCGCGTCCGCGGCTGGATGTGCGTCGCTGAGGAGGGGTACGGCGATCAGGCGCAGGAGCCGCAGGGCGAACACGCCCCAGAACAGCCCCAGCAGCGCCAGTTGGAGGAACATCGCCGCCGCGGGTGGTGCCGGCATCGGTGCGTCCATCCCACCTCCACCCATCTGCGTGCCGTCCTTCCGATGCCGGTCTCACCCGTTCTGGGCTGAGGATGCCCCGGCCGCGGACGGCAGGCTCCACCCGAACGGGTGGGTTTACGGCCAGACTTTCCCCTTGCCGTCGCTACCGCCGGGGTCCGCCCGACGGCGCCGGCAGGCCGTAGCGGACGTCCGTCAGCTCTCCGGACACCTCCCACAGCCGGCGGCCCGTCTCCGGGTCGGCCGCCGCCTGGGACAGCCGCACCCGTACGGGCCCGCCGCGCAGTTCGCCGCGGCCGTCGGGTCCGACGAGCTCGCCGCCCGCGGCGTCCGGTGACGTCGCGGCGTACAGCTGCGGGAGCGCGCCGCGCTCGGGGGCCTGCGCGAGCAGCGGGTTGAGGATCCGGCCGAAGACCAGGCGCCACAGGGCGATTGGTCCGTTGGTCTGCAGGTTGGTGGCGGTGTAGCCGGGGTGGGCGAGCAGGCTGCGTATGGGGCTCGCGGCGGCGGTCAGGCGCCGGTGGAGTTCGCGGCCGAAGACGGCGCCCGCGAACTTCGACTGGTCGTAGAACGCCATCGGGGCGTAGCCGCGCGCCCCGTCGAGGTCGTCGAAGCGCAGGCGTCCCTGGCGGTGGCGCAGCGAGGTGACGGTGACCACGCGGGGGTCGCGGCCGGCGGCGAGCAGGTCGAGCAGCAGGCCGGTGAGGGCGAAGTGGCCGAGGTGGTTCACGGCGAACTGCAGCTCGTGGCCCTGCGCGCTGAGCTGCCGGGGCGGGGCCATCACGCCCGCGTTGTTGACGAGTACGTCGAGCCGGGTGTGGTCGGCGCGCAGCCGGCCGGCGAACGCGCGGACGGAGTCGAGGTCCGCCAGGTCCAGGCGCCGCACCTCCAGGGCGGCATCGGGCAGCCCGGCGGCGATCCGGTCGGCGGCCCGCCGGCCCCGCTCCTCGTCGCGCACGGCGAGGATCACGCGCCCGCCCGCCCGGGCCAGCGCGTCGGCGGTGGCCAGGCCGAGTCCGCTGTTCGCGCCCGTGACGAGGAAGGTCCGGCCGGACTGGTCGGGTATCTGCTCGGCGGTCCAGTGCAGTTGGGTCATACGGCACATCGTGCTGCGCGTGTCACTCGGTGTCAAGACAGCACCCTGGTGCCGCGCGCGACATCGGGCTACCATGGCGCCGTGACCTCCTCGCACCCCGCCCCGACCCTGGCCCAGCGCAAACGGCAGCTCGTCGCCGACGAGCTCAGCGAGGTGGCGCTGCAGCTCCTGGCCCACCGGGGCTTCGACGCGGTCACCATCGACGAGATCGCCTCCGCCGCGGGCGTCTCCAAGCGGACGTTCTTCCGGTACTTCGCGTCCAAGGAGGACGTGGTCGTCCAGTTCCTCGCCGACATGGGCGCGGGGATGCGCACGGAGCTCGCGGCCCGTCCCGGCGACGAGCGGCCCTCCGCCGCCCTGCGGCACGCCGTCTGGGTCACCGTCGCCGCCTGCGCGGACCACTCCGACCGCGCCCTGCGCGTGGTCCAGCTGATCCTGCGCACGCCGGCGCTGCGCGCGCGGTTCCTGGAGCGGCAGGCCAACTGGCGTGACGGCCTCGCGGCCGAACTGGCGGACCGGCTGGGCCTCGACACCGGGTCGGTGCTGTATCCGGGGATGGCCGCCGGGATGGCCCTGACCGCGTTCGACGCCGTGCTGCAGCGGTGGAGCGAGAGCGACGCGGTCGCGGACCCGGCCGCGCTGATGGACGAGGCGTTCGCCGTGATCGGCCCGGCCCTGGACGCGGTCCCGGCGCGGGGCTGACAGGCGCGCCCCACACCATCGGGTGAGTTTGCCCCCCGCTCCGCACGCCGCCGCCGGTCCCGGGCACCCATCCCCCCATGCCCGATGTCAGCGGATTCGACGCGATGGCCTCCGTGTACGCCGTACTGCGCTGGTGCTCGCTCGCCGGCCTGGTCACCGTGGGCGGGGCCGCGCTGTGCGCGGTGCTGACGCGGCCGGCGCCCCCACGGGCGCGCCTGGCGCTCGTACGGCTGCTCGGGGCGGCGTGGGCCACGGGGTCGGCGGGGCTGGTGGGCCTGCTGCTCCTGCCGGGGCCGGTGAGCAGCCCGGCGGTGCGGCTGCGCGCGACACTGCTCGTCCTGCTCACGGCGTGCTGGGCGCTCGGGCGTTACGGCATCGGGGACCCGTGGCCGACCCGCGTCCAGCGCGTACTGGCCGCGGGCGGCGGCGCCGCCCTCGTGCTCACCGCCGCCGGCTGCCAGCAGCTCGCGGAGCTGCCCGCGCAGGCGCCCGTCGTCCCCGCGCTCCTGCTCACCCAGAGCGTGCAGCTGGCGGCGACGGCCGGGTGGCTCGGCGGCTCGGCCGCCCTGGCCGCGCTGCTCATCGCCGCGCGCGGCGAGCCGGAAGCCCTCGCCGCGGCGCGCCGGTTCACCCCGGCGGGCCTGGTGTCCCTGCATCTGCTGATGGCGGTGACGAGCATGCAGGCCTGGCAGACCCTCGGCGCCGCCCCCGCCGTGCTGGGCACGCCCTACGGCCGCCTCCTCCTCGCCCAACTGGGCGCCCTGACGCTGCTGCTGGCGCTGGACGCGCTGGCCCGCGCCTGCCTGCACCGGACGCCGGCGGCGCCCGGCGGGGTGGTCCGCGTGGTGCTGCACCGCACCCTGGCCACCCAACTGCTCCTCGGCGCGGCTCTCTTCGCGGTAGCGGGCCCGCTGCCCCTGTGGTCCCCCGGGTTCCCGCTGCCGCCGTCCCCGGCCGGCTGACCGGACGCCGCGCAGAAGCGCCCGATCCGTACACCGAAAGCCGCACCAAGCTGCGTATGCGCACAGACTCGCCAGTCCGGACAAGCCGTCCTAGAGTGACGCGCATCACAGCCATATGACGGGACCACCCACCCGCTCCGGGGAGGGCACATGCACCGCATCTCGCTGAATGTCGACGGCACCACCTACGAGGACGAGGTCGAGCCGCGCCTCCTTCTCATCCATTACCTCCGTGACCGACTGGGCCTGACCGGCACCCCGATCGGATGCGACACCGGCAACTGCGGTGCCTGCACGGTCGACCTAGACGGCCAGAGCGTCAAGAGCTGTTCGGTCCTCGCAGTCCAGGCGGACGGCAGCGAGGTCACGACCGTCGAGGGGCTGGCCGCCGAAGGCCGCTGGCACCCCCTGCAGCGGGCGTTCCACGAGCAGCACGGTCTGCAGTGCGGCTACTGCACCCCGGGCATGCTGATGGCCGCGCGCGATCTGCTGTCCCGCAACCCCGACCCCACCGCGGACGAGGTCCGGCACGGTCTGGAGGGCAACCTCTGCCGGTGCACCGGCTACCAGAACATCGTCCGCGCCGTGCTCGCCGCGGCCGCCGCCGAGAAGCGCCAGACGCCGAGCGGTGAGGAGGCGTCCGTATGACCACCACCGAACAGGCCCCCGCCGCCACCCAGATCCCGCGGCAGGCCGGCGCCGCCGAAGTGGGCCGGGCCCGCCTGCGCAAGGAGGACGAACGGCTGCTCACCGGCCGTACCACCTGGACGGACAACATCTCCGACCCCCGCATGCTGCACCTGGCGATCCTGCGCAGCCCCATGGCGCACGCCCGGATCGACCGGGTGGACGTGTCGGCGGCGAGGCGGCGCCCCGGCGTCGTCGCCGCGTACTCCGGCGCGGAGCTGGCGGCGGAGCTCGGATCGCTGCCGTGCGCCTGGCCGGTGACCGAGGACATCGTGATGCCGGAGCATCCGCCGATCGCCGTCTCGGAGGTGCACCACGCCGGCGACCCGGTCGCCGTCGTGATCGCCCGGGACCGGTACGCGGCGGCGGACGCGCTGGAGGCCGTCGAGGTCGACTACACGCCGCTGCCCGCGGTGATGGACCTGGAGGCCGCCCTCGCCCCCGACGCCCCCCTCGTCCACGCGGACAAGGGCACCAACCGCTGCTTCGACTGGCCGCTGCACGCCGGCGACTACGAGGCGGCCCGGGCCGGCGCGGACGTCGTGCTCAAGCGCCGCTTCCACCAGCAGCGGCTCATCCCCAACGCCATGGAGCCGCGCGCCGTCGTGGTCACCCCGCTGGTCAACGGCAACGAGTACACGGTCTACTCCGCCACCCAGATCCCGCACGTCCTGCGCACGATGCTCGCCGCGACGACGGGCATCCCCGAGCACCTCATCCGCGTGATCGCACCCGACGTGGGCGGCGGCTTCGGCTCCAAACTGCAGGTGTACGGCGAGGAGGTCATCACCCTCGTCGTCGCCAAGCGGCTGGGCCGGCCGGTGAAGTGGACCGAGTCTCGGTCCGAGGGCTATCTGGCCACCCACCACGGACGCGGCCAGATCCAGGACATCGAGGTGGCCGCGCGCAGCGACGGCACGCTGCTGGGCCTGAAGGTCGACCTGCTGGCGGACATGGGCGCGTATCTCATGATCGTCACCCCCGGTGTGCCGCTGCTCGGCGCCTTCATGTTCCCGGCGATCTACAAGATGGACGCCTACTCCTTCACCTGCACGGGCGTGTTCACCACGCGCACCCCCACCGACGCCTACCGCGGTGCCGGCCGGCCGGAGGCGACGTTCGCCGTCGAGCGGATCCTGGACGACCTGGCCGTCGAGCTGGGCATGGACCCGCTGGAGCTGCGCCGCCGCAACTGGATCCGGCACGAGGAGTTCCCGTACACGACCATCGCGGGGCTGACGTACGACAGCGGCAACTACGAGGCCGCCACCGACAAGGCCCGGGTGCTCTTCGGCTACGACGAGCTGCGCGCCGAGCAGCGCAAGCGCAACGAGCAGGGCGACAGCGTGCGGCTGGGCATCGGCGTCTCGACGTACACCGAGATGTGCGGGCTGGCGCCGAGCCGGGTGCTGCGCGATCTGCGGTACGCGGCCGGCGGCTGGGAGGCCTGCCAGGTCCGGCTGCTGCCGACCGGCAAGGTGCAGGTCGTCACCGGTACCAGCCCGCACGGGCAGGGCCATGTGACGGCCTGGAGCCAGATCACGGCCGACGTGCTCGGGGTGCCCTTCGACGACGTCGAGGTGCTGCACGGCGACACCAAGGTGGCCGTGCAGGGCATGGACACCTACGGCTCGCGGTCCCTGGTCGTCGGCGGTGTCGCCGTGCACCGGGCCGCGCAGAAGGTCGTGGCGAAGGCCCGTACGGTCGCCGCGCATCTGCTGGGCGTGGAGGAGGACGAACTCGACTTCGCCGCGGGCACGTTCTCCGTACGCGGCAAGCCGGAGGCGAAGAAGACCATCCAGGAGCTCGCCTTCGACACGTTCACCAGCCACGATCTGGCGGACGGCATGCAGGCGACGCTCAACGCGGGGCACATCGAGGAGCCGGAGAACTTCTCCTATCCGCACGGCACCCATCTGTGCGCCGTCGAAGTGGACACCGAGACCGGCGCGGTGCACATCCGGACCTATGTCGCCGTCGACGACGTCGGCACGGTCGTCAACCCGATGATCGTCGAGGGCCAGGTGCACGGCGGGCTGGCGCAGGGCATCGCCCAGGCGCTGTACGAGGAGGCCGTGTACGACGACGACGGCAACCTGGTGTCCGGCACCATGGCGGACTACCTGGTGCCCGCCGCCCCCGACCTCCCCGACTTCGTCACCGACCGGACCGAGACCCCGGCCACCTCCAACCCGCTGGGCGCGAAGGGCGTCGGCGAGGCCGGCACCATCGCATCCACCCCGGCCGTGGTCAACGCGATCGTCGACGCGCTGCGCCCGCTCGGCGTCACGGACCTGCGGATGCCGTGCACACCGGAGCGCGTCTGGCGCGCGCTCCAAGACGCTGCGAACGCGGCCGTCGACACGAAGGAGCAGGCGTCATGATCCCTCCCTCCTTTGACTACATCGCCCCCGCCTCGGTCGACGAGGCCGTACGGCGGCTCGCCGACGGCGGCGAGGAGGCCAAGGTGCTGGCCGGCGGGCAGTCGCTGATGCCGCTGCTGCGGCTGCGGCTGTCCTTCCCCGAACTGGTGGTGGACGTCGGGCGGATCCCCGAGCTGCGCGGGGTGCGCGAGGACGGCGACACCCTGGTCATCGGGGCGATGACCACGCACCACACGGTGGTCCACGACCCGCTGGTGCGCCGCTACGCCGGGCTGCTGGCCGAGGTCACCGCCACCGTCGCGGACCCCGCGGTACGCCACCGCGGCACCCTCGGCGGCTCGCTGGCGCACGCCGACCCGGCGGGCGACGTGCCGGCCGCGGTGCTGGCACTGGACGCCGAACTCGTCGCCCAGGGGCCCGCCGGGCGGCGGAGCATCCCGGCGGCGGAGTTCTTCACCGACTATCTGCAGAGCACCCTCTCCCCCGACGAACTGCTGGTGGAGGTGCGGGTGCCGAAGCTGTCGGCGGACTGGGGCTTCCACTACGAGAAGTTCCACCGGGTGGCCCAGGCCTGGGCGATCGTCGGCGTCGCCGCGGCCGTACGCCGCGACAACGGGCGGATCGCCGAGGCCCGGATCGGGCTGACGAACATGGGACCCACACCGCTGCGCGCCCGCGCGGCGGAGAGCGCGCTCGCCGGTGCGCAGGCGACGGCGGACGCCGTCGGACGCGCGGCCTCTCTCGCGGCGGAGGGCACGAGCCCGGGCAGTGACCTGTCCGCGAGCCCCGAGTACCGGGCGCACCTGGCCACGGTGCTGACCCGGCGCGCGGTCCTCGCGGCGGCGGACACCGGACGGTAAGGAGCACGACGCATGGAGTTGCAGCACGAGTTCACCGTGCCGGTGCCGACGGCCGAGGCGTGGGAGGTACTGCTCGACATCGAGCGCATCGCCCCGTGCATGCCCGGCGCCAGCGTCGAGGACTACGACGGTGACACCGTCAAGGGCGCGGTGAAGGTGAAGGTCGGCCCGATCACGGTGACCTATCAGGGCACGGCGGAGTTCGTGGAGCGCGACGAGAAGCACCACCGGATGGTGCTGGTGGCCAACGGCCGCGAGGTCCGCGGCCACGGCACCGCCCGGGCCCAGGTGACCGGCCAGCTGCACGACCGCGACGACGGCACCACCGCCGTCGCGGTGTTCACCGATCTGACCATCACCGGCCGGCCGGCGCAGTTCGGCCGCGGCGTGATGGCCGAGGTGGGCGAGAAGCTGGTCGGCCAGTTCGCGGAGTGCCTCGCCGAACGGCTCGGCGAGTCGGCCCGCTCCGGCCCGGGCTCCGCATCCGACTCAGGCTCCGGCCTCGGCGCGGAGGTGGCCGACGAGCCGATCGACCTGCTCCGTACGGCCGGTGTCCCGGTCGGCAAGCGGCTGGGCGCGCTGGTGGCGGCCGGGGCCGCGCTGGTGCTGGCGGTCGCGGCCGTACGGAGGCGGTTCAGGCGGCGGCGCGGAATCCGCCGCCTCAGGGGCAGGAGTAGGTGAACTCGACGGACGAGGTGCGCGGTGAGGGCTCGGTGATCACCAGCTCCGCCTTGGCGTTCACCGTGCCCTCGCCCTCGAACCGCCACAGCAGATGGATCCTCGCCTCGTCCTGGCCCCGGCTGAAGCGCTCCTTCAGCACACCGGAGCGGGTGCCGTCGCTGCGCACCCAGCGGTAACTCACGCTTCCGCCCCGCCCGTTGGTGTGCACCGTGGCGACGATGTCGGCCGCGCTGTCGCAGGCGGGGCCCTTGGGGTCGGTGGCGACGGCGACGCTCTGGACCTTCAGGCCGCTGCCGAGCCACTGCCAGTAGGCGAAGGCCAGTGAGCACAGGAGCAGGAACGCGGCGAGCAGATAGCCGCGCCACCTGGGAGGCTTGCGTTTCTGCGGGGCGGGCGTCGCCTGGGTGCCGTGCCAGACCGCGGCGGCGGTGACGGAGGTCTGGTCCGGGACGCCGGGGCCGAAGCGCAGTACGCCGTCGCCGGGCGGCGCTTCGGGGGGCTGCCCGGTGGGCTTTTCGGCCGGCACGGGCGGTGCGGCGACCGGGTCGGTGGAACGTAGGGTCGGCGTCGGCGTGGTGTCGGGGGCCCGTACGGTCGGTGTCGGGGCGGCGAAGTCTCCCGCCCGGACGGTCGGCGAGTACGGGAGCGTCACCTTCGGCCACTCGGCCCGGGGCGGCTCCTCGGGGGTGTCACCCCAGTCGATGAAGGTCGCGCTGTAGGTGTCCGACTCCTCCTCGGGGGCGCGCGGCGCGGGTACGGCGTCGGCGGGCGCGTCCTCCTCGGCCGGACGCAGGCGCCGGGTCCCGGCGTCGGAGGCGGGTACGCCCAGGCCGAGCGTCCCCCCTTCCGCCCCCGGCTTAGGCAGCCGCCGCGTGCCCGGCTCGCTCACCGGCTCCGCCGGCACCTCGTCCTGTACGGGCCGTTCGTCCCGGGGCTCGTTCATCGCGGCGTGCACCCCCACGTCTGGATCAGGCCGGTGACGCTGCCGTTGGGCGCGGCAGGTTTCGTGCTCAGGACGACCTTGACCTGGCTGACCTGGGCGCAGTCGAAGTTGAACGACGCCTTCACGTCGATCCGCGCGTAGTAGGTCGAGCCGCTCAGGGTCCGCGTGTCCGGTCCGCTCTGGGCGAGGACCTCGCCCTTGGCCCCCAGGGCGTACCAGGTCGCCGTCAGGGTCACCGCATCCGGTGCGCTGGTCCGCACGTACGCGTAGGCCTGGGCCGAGTAGTCACTGGTCTTCTGCGGACCCAGCACGCTGAGTTCGGTGACGGCAACCGGATCGGGTGCCGGCGTCGTCGGCGGCGCGGTGGTCGTACCGCCCGTGGTGGTGCCCCCGGTGGTGGTCCCGCCGTCCGTCGAACCGCCGTCCGTGGTCCCGCCGCTCGTCGAACCGCCGTCCGTGGCACCGCCGTCCGTCGTGCCCCCGGTCGACCCCGCCGTGGACGGAGCCGTCGCGGACTCCGAAGGCTCCGCGGACTCCGAGGCGCTGGGCGACGCGGACTCCGACGGCGAACCGGACGCCGACTCCGTCGGCGAGGCCGGGTCGGATCCCGGGGTCGTGCCCGGCTCGGCGACGGTCGTCGCCGAGACGCGCGTGGTGCCGCTGTCGCCGCCGACCACCTCCGTGGCGACGGCCGTGACCGCGAGCCCGCCCGCGATGACCGCCGCGCCGATGCCGGCCAGCAGTCCGCGCCGCCCGGTCATCCACAGCGCGCGGCCGCGGCTGCCGCCGAGCACCGTGCGCGCGAGGGACGTGGCACCGCCCGAGGCGCCGACGGCCGAGGGGAACAGCAGGGGCAGCAGGGCGGCCAGCGCCGCCAGTTTGCGCTGCCCGCGCTCCTCCCACTCGGGCCCGTAGGCGGCGCCCGCGACGGCGTCGAGTTCGGCGAGGAACGCGTCGGCGGTGGGCGGGCGTTCGTCCGGCTCCTTGGCCATGCCGTGCCGGATGAGCTGGCGTACGGGCTCGGCGACGTTCTCCGCCGGGATCGGCGCGGTGGTGTGCTTCACGGCCAGTTCGGCGAACGTGTCGCCGGTGTACGGGCGCTGGCCGGTGAGGCACTCGTAGAACGTCGCCGTGGCCGCGTACACGTCGGTCGCCGGGGAGGCGGCCGCGCCGGTCCACTGCTCGGGCGCCATGTACAGCGGGGTGCCGGCGACGTCCGGCGTGGCCCCGCTGCGCGCGGCGATGCCGAAGTCCACCAGCTTGGACGAACCGTCGGCCGCGACCAGCACGTTCTCCGGCTTGTAGTCGCGGTGCACGATGCCGCTCGCGTGGGCGGCGGCCAGCCCCTGCAGGGAGCCCTTCAGCACCACGAGCGCCGCCTCGGGGCCGGTGGCGCCCTCCTGCTTCAGCAGGGCGCGCAGGGCGATGCCGTCGACGACCTCCATGACGATCGCGGCGCCGTGCGGCGACTCGACGTACTCGTAGAGCCGTACGACGTACGGCGAACTGAGCGCGCCGAGCAGCCGGGCCTCGTCCTGGAACTCCCGCAGGAAGCCCGCGTCGGCGCGCAGTTCGTCGCTCAGATACTTCACGGCGACCGAGGTGCCGGTCGCCTCGTGCAACGCGAGGACCACCCGGCCGCTCGCGCCCGATCCCAGCTCCCGGGACTCCCGGTATCCGGGAACCGTCCAGCCGTTCATCGCCCCACCCCCCGGTACGGGCCCATCCGCCTGGCGGATGCCTGTCGTCTGCTCACAACGCAGTGACAGACACCGCCGTCCTGCGGCCGGTTCCACTTGTCACCGACTTATAGGCGTCTTATAGCGGATGTCATGGCCCGGTGCGACGATCCCGTCGATACTGGGCGGTTTTTCCCTTTCCGCCGGCCTCCGTCAGCCGATCCGGTGGGACCGGAAGAACCACGCCTGCTTCTCCAGGTCGGCCGTGATCCCGATGAACAGGTCCTGGGTGACCGGGTCCGCGGTCTCGGTGTCCGCGATCCGCTCCCGCATCCGCGCGGCGGCCTGGCCGAGCAGCTCGGTGACGTCGTCGATGACCCTCTGGTCGGACAGCCGTCCCGGGCCGACGTCCGGCAGCGCGCGCTCGGCGGCGAGCGTCGAGGCGCGGCCGTCGGGCTGTGCGCCGAGCGCGGCGGCGCGCTCCGCGACGGTGTCGGCGTGGTCCCGGGTCAGGCCGACGACCTCGTCGAGCTGGAGGTGCAGCTCACGGAAGAGGGGTCCACTGACGTTCCAGTGCGCCTGCTTCGCCTGCAGCGACAGGTCAAGCAGGTCCACCAGGGCGCTCTGCAGCGCCTCGTGCACGGCCTTCCGCGCCTGCGACTCGAGCGTCACGCTCATGATCGGCTCCTCTTTCTAGACGATCGCTCCTTATGGACTCCATCCTACCTTAGACTCCGTCTAATTTCAGCCCCCACAGCAAGACCGCCCCAAGCACGGCCGGCGGAGGGGGCCGGGGCGAAGCCCCCCGGGGGTCGGGGCGGAGCCCCGCGCGGGGGTGGGGCGGAGCCCCGCAGGGGTGGGGCGGAGCCCCGCGGGGGTGGGGCGGAGCCGGAGAGATCGGGCAGAGCCCCTGGGGGCGGGGCGGAGCCCTTGGGGGGCAGAGCCCTCGGGGGGCGGGGCAGAGCCCCGGGGGGCCCACCGGGGGAAGCCCGGGCCTCCCGGCGGGGCGGCGGAGCGGAGACCGGATCGGGTTCAAGCCGCAGCCCCCGCACAGGGCTCAGTGGGGGGCCCCGAGCTGGAGTCCGTGACACAGCCTCCCGGGCAGCGCACCGGACAGGGTTCCTGGGCACAGCCCGAGCGGTGCTCGGGGACACAGCCCCGGGCAGGGTTCGGGGCGCAGCCTCCGAAACCCGCCGGGCGCGGCACACCCCGCCGACCACCGGCCGGTGACCGCACGGACAGGGTGCTCGGGGGCGCAGCCCGCCCGGGCCGGAGCTGGGCTGCGCCCCCGAACGAGGTTCGGGTCAGCCCCTCGAGACCCTGTCGACCCTGGGGTACCCCCCGCCGGGCGCGCCCCACCCGCCCGAGGAGCACCCCACGCCAGCTCGGCGCGCAGCCCCGAAAGGGCTCGGGACACGGGCCGTACGGGCTCGGGGCGCAGCCCCGAAGGGTGCGGGACACGGCCCCGGACAGCTCGGGGCGCAGCCCCCCGCGCCCGGCAGGCGCAGCACACCCCCGGGGACGGGGTCAGCGCAGCGCTGCCAGGGCGTCCTCGACGCCGCGGTGGAACGTGGGGTACGCGTGGATCATGTGGCGGAGGTGGTCCACCGGGACCTCCGCCGACACCGCGACCGCCAGGCCGTAGAGCACCTCGCCGCCCACCGGCCCCACCGACGTCGCGCCGACGAGCACGCCGCGGCCGGCGTCCTCGACCAGCTTGATGAAGCCCTCGTTGCCCGCCTTGTGGATCCAGCCGCGCGTGGACGACGGCACCTGACCCGTCCCCGTCCGCACCGTGAGCCCCGCGTCGCGGGCCGCCTGCTCGGTGAGACCGACCGATCCGACCTCGGGATCGGCGAAGGTCACCCGCGGCACCGCACGGTAGTCCGCGTCCGGCCCGGGCTCGCCCAGGATCGCCCGGATCGCGATCGCGGCCTGGTACATGGCCATATGCGTGAACGCGCCCTTGCCCGTGACGTCGCCGACGGCCCACAGGCCGGGCGCGACCAGCAGCTGGCCGTCCGTGGGCAGGAACCGCGCCTGCGGGTCCAGCCCCACCGTCTCCAGCCCCAGATCCGCCAACGCCGGACGGCGCCCCGTGGCGACCAGCAGCCGCTCGGCGGTCAGCGGCGACTCCTGCCCCTCGAGGGTCAGATGGAATCCGCCGTCGTCGTGCGCGACCCCGGACACGCGCGCCCCGGTGCGAACATGCAGCCCCTCCCGCTCCAGCACGCCCGCGATCAGCTCCCCGGCCTCCGGCTCGTCCAGCGGCAGCAGCCGGTCCTGGGCCTCGATGACCGTGACCCGGGTGCCGAACCGGGCGAAGACCTGGGCCAGTTCCACCCCGACGGCCCCGCCGCCGAGCACGATCAGCGACTCGGGCGGGCGCTTGGCCGACACGGCCTCCCGGTTCGTCCAGTAGGGCACCTCGGCCAGACCCGGTACGGGCGGCGCCGTGGGCCGCGTACCGGTGGCGATCACGACACCCCGCCGCAGCCGGTAGGTGTCCCCGCCCGCCTCCACCACGCCCGGCCCGGCCAGCCGGCCCCGCGCGCGGACCAGCGTCCCGCCCTTGCCGGTGAACCGGTCCGCGGCCACCTTGTCGTTCCAGTCGTCCGTCGCCTCGTCGCGGATCCGCCCCGCGACCGTCCCCCAGTCGGCCATCGCCGCGGCCTCGCCGGCCATGCCCGCGACGCGCCCGGTCTCGGCGAGCAGATTGCCCGCCCTGATCATCATCTTGCTCGGTACGCAGGCCCAGTACGGGCACTCGCCACCGACCAGCTCCGCCTCGACGCCCACCACGTCCAGACCCGACTCGGCGAGCCGGCCCGCGACGTGCTCCCCGCCGGGACCGAGCCCGATGACCGCGACGTCCGCTTCCCGCACCATGACAGCCTCCTCTTCGGCAACGCACCCACCGTAGGCGCAGGCGGCGCCGAATCCGCCATCAACCGCCGCATGTCCCAACCCGTCACGCCCTCTTGTGGGATGTCATGGACGCACCTATCTTGCAATCCCAAACCGCCCCGCGCGGGAGAGGACTCGTCCATGCCGGATTCCAGTGACCGCGGCCGGCACCGCCGGCCCCGCCCCGTCTCACGCGTCTCCGTCACCGTGACTGCCGGCGGCGCGGGCCTGGCCCTGCCGCTCATGACCGCGTCGGGCGCACCGGCGGCCGCGAATCCCGCCGAGGCCCACCACGGCGTGCCCCTCCCCCGTACGGGCGACGCCGCCACGCCGCTGCCCCAGGGCGCCCGCACCGCGGTGATCCATCTCCGCCCGCAGACCGCGCCGGACCGCCGGGTCACGCACTACACCGTGCGCCCGGGCGACACGCTCTCCGCCATCGCCGCGGCGCACCATGTACGCGGCGGCTGGCCGGCGCTGTACGAGCGCAACCGCCGGGTGATAGGTAGCGACCCGAACCTGATCCGGCCGGGACAGCGCCTGCTCCTGCACGGTCCGCGCACGTCCGCGCCCCCCGCGAAGAGCGAGTCCGGGCAGAAGCCCAAGCCCCGCGCCGACAGTAAGTCCGGACCGAAGCCCAAGCCCCGCGCCGGCAGCGAGTCCGGCACCAGGACCCAGACGGGGCACGGTTACGTGGCCCCGCTCGCGAACGCGCACGTCGGCACCGGCTACGGGGTGCGCGGCAGCGCCTGGTCCAGCGGCTACCACACCGGCGCCGACTTCCCCGTCCCGGTGGGGACGGGGGTACGGGCGGTCTCCGGCGGCACCGTCGTCACGGCGGGCTGGGGCGGCGCGTACGGCTACCAGGTGGTGGTCCGGCACGCCGACGGCCGCTACTCCCAGTACGCCCATCTCTCCGCGCTCACCGTCCGCGCCGGGCAGCACGTCAACCCGGGACAGCGCATAGCGCGGTCCGGCTCCACCGGCAACACGACGGGGCCGCACCTGCACTTCGAGATACGCACCGGCCCGGGCTACGGCAGCGACATCGATCCGATCCGCTACCTCCGTTCGAAGGGCGTCACCATCTGAGGAATACGGTCACTGTCCGGCCGTCGTCGTCGGCGCGGTCGCCTCACGGCGGGCAGATGCAGCGGACACGGCCGCAGCGCGGGCACACCGGGACGCGGTGCGGGCGGACGAGGGCACAGGGGACTGCTTCAGGGTGTGTCTGGCGCATACCGTGATCTCCGCTCCATCTGTGAGAGCCTCGGCTCCTTATAGGTATGACGCGCTGAGGAGCGATTTGGTTTATGGACAGCCGTGCCTGGGACGAGCGCTACGCCACCGCCGACCTTGTCTGGGGCGGTGCGCCCAACCGCTGGGTGGCGCAGGAGACCGGTGAACTGCCCATCGGACGGGCCCTGGACCTGGCCACCGGTGAGGGCCGCAACGCCATCTGGCTGGCCGGCCGCGGCTGGCGGGTGACGGCCGTCGACTTCTCGGCCGTCGCCCTGGACCGGGGCAGCCGACTGGCCGCCGGGCACTCCCCCGAGGCCGCCGGACGTATCGACTGGGTCTGCTCGGACGTCGTGTCGTACGAGCCGGAGCCCGCGGCGTACGACCTGGTGGTGGTCTGCTTCCTGCAGCTTCCGGCCGAGCAGCGGGCCCGGGTGCTGGGCGGCGCGGCGGGGGCGCTGGCGCCCGGGGGCAGCCTGCTCGTCGTGGGGCACGACTCCACCAACCTCACCGAGGGCACGGGCGGTCCGCAGGATCCGCGCGTGCTGTTCAGCCCCTCGGACGTGCTCGGGGACGTGGCGGCGGCCGGGCTCGAGACCGTACGGGCCGACCGGATGCGCCGCCCGGTGGAGCAGCCGGACGGCGGGACCCGGTACGCGATCGACGCGCTGGTGCTGCTGCGGCGGCCGGAGGCGTGATCCGGCCGCGGGCTCAGGCCAGCGGCTTGGTGAGCTTGTCGCCCGAGGACGCGGCGAGGCTGCAGGTGACCGAGCGCATGCCGAGCTGGACTCCGCCGGTGCTCGGGTACTGCACCAGCGTCTGGCTCACGGTGCCGGACGGCTGACGCTCGCCGACCTGGTTCAGCTTCGACTCGCACAGGGACTCGGCCTTGCTGCGGATCGCGCTGTCGGTGTCGAACTCCCCCTCCAGCTTGGTCTTGTACACCACCTCGGCGTCGTGCGAGCCGTTGCAGGAGGCGGGATCGGCGTACCCGTCCTTCTCCTTCACCAGGTTGAAGCAGTCGCCGACCTGGAGCATGTACGACGGCCGGGGGCCGTTCGTCGGGGTCGGCATGAGGTCCTCGAGATTCGGCGACGCGCTGTCGTCGGGCAGTGTGCCGGTCGCCTCGTCCGTGGGGTCGCCGAAGTCGAGGCTGTCCTCCGGGCTCGGCGTCGTCCCGGTCGCGGACACGGTCACCGACGGGGACGCGCCGCCCTTGCCCTCGTCGTCGCTGTCCCCGCCCCCGCTGAAGGCCACCACGCCGCCGACGCCGAGCGCCACGACCGCGACGGCGCCCGCGACGATCGCGATCACCTTGGTGCGGCTGCCGCCGGGCGGCGGGCCCGGCGGCTGACCCGGCCAGCCGGGCTGCCCCGGCGGGCCGAAACCGCCGTATCCGGCCGGGGGCTGGCCACCGTACGGGTTCGCCGGAGGTACGGGCTGAGTGGGCGGGCCCGGCTGGTTCGGAGGGCCAGGCTGGTTCGGGGGGCCCGGCTGGGCGTACGGGTTGGGCGGACCGTATCCCGTGGGCGGGCCGAATCCTCCGCCGCCGGCAGGTGGCTGGGGGAAGGCGTCGTCGGAGGGCTGGTTCGGCGGAGGAGGATAGGTCATGGGGCAACCCTCCCCGAACGGCCGTGCAGTTCAAGCGGCTGTGACAGGACGGGGACGAAATGTGTGAAGATCCACAACATCCGTCCCGGTCCGCGGGCGGTCTCCCGTCGTGATACAGGGATACTCAGTCCGCCGCCGGTCCGGAGTGCTCCGCGGCGAGCCGGGGCGGGGCGGCCTGCCGCCAGGAGTCCGCGACGATGGCCCTCAGCTCGTCGGTGTCGTCCAGCGCGGCGATCCGCACCCGCACCCAGGCGAAGGACGCCTCGTGCGAGGCGATCCAGAACTTCTCCGGCTCCGCCAGTACCAGTTCGTCCCGCTCCAGCATCGGGCAGCGGACGGCGAAGGAGGTCTCGTCGTCCGGCAGCGTGAGGAACATCTTCCCCGCGACCCGGAACGTGGGCATGCCCCAGGCGATCTTCTCGGTGGTCTCCGGGAGCGAGAGGGCGATCTTCCGGACGTCTTCGGAGCTGGCGGTCATGGCACGAAGGTAACGCCTGGCACCGACAACGCCACCGGTACGCGTCCCGGCCCGGCGCCCCCTCCGGTCAGCCGGCGGGATCGAACCGCAGCACCAGGGCGTCCTCCAGCGGACGGTAGCCGAGCCGCTGGTAGAGGGAGTTGCTGGTGGGATTGGCGAGGTCGGTGAAGAGCAGCAGCTCCTCGACCCCGCTGTCCAGTACGGCCCGGCTGGCCGCCGCCGTGGCCGCGGCGGCGTAGCCCCGGCCGCGGGACCCGGGCGGGGTGTAGACGGGGCCGATCCGGTTCATGCCGTCCACGGACTCGCGCCAGCCGACGAGGGAGACGGGGCGGCCCCCGTCCTCCCACAGCAGGGCGAACCCGTCGCCGATGAACGTGTCGGCGATCCGGTCGGCGTTGCCCAGCACGGCGCGGGCCTCCTCCCCGAACGCGTCGATCCAGTCGACCAGCAGCGCCCGGTCGTCCTCCGCGGCGGGGCGTGCCCGGCCGGGGGCGGGCGGGTCGGGCGGGATCAGGCCCTCGAGCCGGTAGAGCCGGTGGGTGTCGTCGTTCGTGCCGTGCGTCGCGCCGGTCAGGCGGTTCCACTCCGCGGCGAAGGCCCGTGCCACGGGGGCCATCGCGTTCACCCCGGGGGTGGGCAGCCCTTCCGCGGCGCGCAGCCGGGCCAGCTCAGCCGCCGCTTCGCCGGGCATGAGGGAGAGCAGCGGCGGGAACGGCGGGGTGCGCAGGTACGCGCCCGCCACCGCGCCGTCGGGGTCCGTCCACCAGCCGAGCTCCGGGGGCTCGTCGCCGAAGCGGCCGGGAGATCGGTGCAGGGACGCCAGTACAGTCAGCGGCACGGTGTTGCGCACCACGTCGCCGCGCAGGAAGGCACCGGCGGCGGTCTCGAAGTCGTCCAGTCGCGTCGCTCTCGTCCAGGGCATGGCTCACCATGCCTCAGGCGGGACGCGTCCGTCATCCGCTTTCGGCCGCACCGACCCGCAGCCGGCCGGTGACGACCTGCCAGTGCTCCCCCCTGCCGATGTGCCCGACGACGGCCCGCTCCAGCGTCGTACGGGCCTGCAGCCGCGCGACGTCCTGCGGGGTCGCGACCTCGCGCCGAAAGACGAACTCCACGATGTCCCGGTCGGCATTCGTGAGGACCCCGGCCGTCCCGCCCTCGCGTTGACCGTCGAGCTCGTAGCGCCGCTGGAAACGGACGATGTTGCTGGACTCGGGGAGATACGTCGCGAGCTGCGGGTCGAGCAGCCAGGACACGCAGGCCATCCGCACCGGCTCCCCCGGCGCGTACCACCGGGGGAAGTACCGGGGGAAGAACTCCCGCGCGCGGCGGTAGGACTCCTCGCACTCCTCCGGATCCAGCGGTCCGCCCTCCGGGATGTGGACGCCGAGCTCCCAGCCGTCCTCGCCGTCGTACATGTCGAACTGCAGCCGCCCCAGCCGGTAGAGCAGGCCGCGGAACGGCAGCGTCATCCAGCTCTGCTTGTCCATGCCGCCGGTGCCGTGCGTGCGCCGGTGGACGTCCGCCTTGTTGCCGAGGTCGGCCAGGCTGGCCCAGGAGACGTCGTCGGGGACGCCGAGCCCGCGGTGGTGGGCGCGTACGGCCGGCACGGCACCGAGGAACACGCAGAAGTGGAACCAGCGGCGCGCCTCCTCGCCCGCCTCGGCGGGTGCCGGCCCCGGGTCGTACGGTCCGGGTCCGCCCACGGCTGCGGACAGGTCGGCCACCGCCCGTTCGTACGCGGGCAGTCCGGCCAGCTGCGCCAGCACGCGCGCGATCTCGGCGTCCTCGCTCTCCGGCACCTCGAGGAGCCGCAGCAGCTCCGGTCCGTCCGGCACGGCAACGGTCTCCACGCCCACACTCCCTCGTCCGGGATCGACTCCGGTCATCCTGCGCCGCTCCCCGGCCCGAAGCCACTCACCCGGAGTGTGATGTTCAGCCGCCCGCGCAGGCCCAGCTCCGGCGGGGCCGTCCCCGGCCGCACCCGGGGCACGCCGTGGTACGCCAGCCGGGCGGCGGCACCGAAGACGAAGGCGTCGCCGGAGCGCAGCTCGACGTCCTGGTAGGGCTGCCCCCGCGATTCGGTGTTGCCGAACCGGAAGACGCAGGTGTCGCCCAGGCTGAAGGAGACCACCGGGGCCTCGGAGCGCTCGTCCTTGTCCTGGTGCATGCCCATCCGGGCGTCGTCGCCGTAGTAGTTGACCAGCGCGATGTCGAACGCGTCCGCCGACGGCCGCCCGTACGCCGCCTCGACGGCCTCGCGGCCCAGCTCCCCCAGCCACGCGGGGAACGGCTTGACCGGCTCCCCGTCGCCGTCGACGACGGTGCGGGCGTAGCCGCGCGGATGCCAGTGCCAGCCCAGGCACACCTGCCGCGCCGACATGACGCCGCCGCCGGGGGTGCGGACGGTCCGCAGGCCCGCGGGCGGTCTCGCCCACTCCCGGCACCCCGCGAGCAGCTCCCGCTGCCGCTCGGGGCCCAGCCAGTCCGGCAGATGCACCGCCCCGGGCGCCACCTCGATCCGCTCACGCGGGAACAACACGCTGTCCATGGGCCCATCCTGCCCGCAGGGTCTGACAGCCGAAGGCCGGCACGTGCCTGCCGGCCCAGCGCCGGACCGCAGCTGCGACGACGGAAGGTCGGAATCACATCCCCTCGGCACGCAGAAGGCGGCGGGCGAGGTGGTCGGCGGTCGGGGTCTTGGCCTCGCGGGCGAGGTCGTCCGGGCGTCCCTCGGCGACGATGCGGCCGCCGTCGTCGCCCGCGCCCGGCCCGAGGTCCACGACCCAGTCCGCGGCGGCGACGGTGCGCAGATCGTGTTCCACCACGACGACCGTGTTCCCGGCGTCCACCAGCCGTTGCAGCTGCCCGACCAGGAGGTCGACATCGGCGGGGTGCAGTCCGCTGGTGGGTTCGTCGAGGAGGTACAGGCTGTGGCCGCGCGGCGCGCGGTGCAGTTCGCTCACCAGCTTGATGCGCTGGGCCTCTCCACCGGACAGCGTCGTGGCGCTCTGGCCGAGCGTGAGATATCCCAGGCCGATGTCGGCGAGCAGCTTGAGGATGCGGGCGGCGGATGGCGTGTCGTGCAGGAAGTCCAGGGCCTCCTCCACACTCATCGCCAGCACGTCGGCGATGGTCCGGTCGCGGTAACGCACCATGAGCGTGCCGGGGTTGTAGCGGGCGCCCTCGCAGACCGGGCAGGGGGCGGACTCCGTGGGCAGGAAGAGGAGTTCGATGCTGACGACCCCGTCGCCCAGGCAGTGCGGGCAGCGCCCTTGTGCCACGTTGAAGGAGAACCGGCTGGCGGTGTAACCGAGCTCCCGTGCGGCCGGCTGGGCGGCGAACAGCTTGCGGACACCGTCGAACAGGCCGGTGTAGGTGGCGAGGTTCGAGCGGGGTGTGCGTCCGATGGGTTTCTGGTCCACGACCACCAGCCGGTCGATGTGCTGGAGCCCGGAGCTGGACCGTACCGTCACGCGGTCCTCCTCCAGTGCCCAGACCGGCACCCCGGCCTCCTCCTCGTCGGCGGTGTCCACCGACGAGGGACTGCGGGCCAGGTCCTCCTCGGTCTCGTCGCCGTGCAGGTGGTCGCGGGCCGTGTCCGCGAGGGCGCGCCGCACCAGGGTCGATTTCCCGGACCCGGAGACGCCCGTGACCGCCGTCAGCGTGCCCAGGGGGAAGCTCGCGTCCAGGTCACGGAGGTTGTGGCCGGTGACGCCGTACAGACGCAGCCATCCCTCCGGCCGGCGCACCTCTTCCGGCCCGGGCACCACGGGCGCGTCCAGGGGGAGGTAGCGGGCGGTCACCGAGTCCCGTGCCTCGGGAAGCCCTTCGGTGGGCCCGTTGTAGAGGACCTGCCCGCCGTGGCGGCCGGCCCCTGGCCCCATGTCGACGATCCAGTCGGCCGATTCGAGGACCTGTGTGTTGTGCTCCACCACGAAGACGCTGTTGCCCGCTCCTCTCAGCCGTCGCAGCGCGGTGAGCAGCAGCTCGGTGTCGGCGGCGTGCAGGCCGGCGGAGGGCTCGTCCAGGACGTACAGCACGCCGAACAGGCCGCTGCGGAGCTGGGTGGCGATGTGCAGCCGCTGCAGTTCGCCGCTGGAGAGGGTGGAGGTCGCGCGGGCCGTCGCGAGGTAGCCCAGACCCAGGTCGGCCAGCGTGCCCAGGTGGTCCTGGAGGCCGGAGATCAGGGCGTGCGCCGCCTGCCTGCGCTCGGCGGGCAGGGCCAGGGTGTCGGGGTGGTCGCGCGCGTTCTCCAGGAAGGCCGAGAGCTGGGTGAGGGGCATGGCGGTGGCGAGCGAGATGTCCTGCCCGGCGATGGTGACCGCCAGGGCCTCGGGATTGAGCCGCTTGCCGTGGCAGGTCGGGCAGACCTCCTCGGTCATGAACGAGGCGGCCTTCGCCCGCAGGTGGGCCGCCTTGGAGGTGGCGAAGGTGTGCAGCACCCACTTGCGGGGGCTCATGTAGGTGCCCTGGTAGGAGCGTGTGATGCGGTGCGGTTCGCGCACCGGGTGCACCGTGACCGTCGGCTGCTCGTCGGTGGTCAGCAGCCACTCGCGGCGGGCCGCGGGCAGACTGCGGAAGGGGGCGTCGATGTCCACGCCCAGCACGGCGAGGATGTCGCGGTAGTTCTTGCCCTGCCAGGCGCCCGGCCACGCGGCGATCGCGCCGTCCCGGATGCTCAGGGTGTCGTCACCGACGAGCTTGGCCTCGTCGACGCTGTGCAGGCGCCCCAGGCCGGAACACGTCCGGCACGCGCCCACCGCCGTGTTCGGCGAGAAGCTGTCCGAGTCCAGCGGTGCGGCGTCGCGGGGGAAGGTGCCGGCCAGGTCCTCGGGGGTACGGCCCGCCGGGTAGGTGCCGGCGCGGGAGTACAGCATGCGCAGCACGTTCGAGACCCGGCTCACCGTGCCCACCGTCGAGCGGGTGCTGCCGCCGCTGTGCTGCTGGCGCAGGGCGACGGCCGGGGGCAGACCGGTGATCGCGCCGACTCGGGGGGCCGCGCCCTGGTCGATCAGTCTGCGGGCGTACGGCGCGACGGACTCGAGGTAGCGCTGCTGGGCCTCGGCGTAGACGGTGGCGAACGCGAGCGACGACTTGCCGGACCCCGACACCCCGGTGAAGGCCACGACCCGGTCGCGGGGCAGGTCCACGTCGACGTGCCGCAGATTGTGCTCGTCGGCACCCCGGACCTTGATCAGCCCGTCGTCACCGGCATCCGGCGATTCGGTGTGCGACGGGTCAGACGTCGGCCGTGCGTGTGGTGCCATACCTAGAACGTAGCTTCGCCGCCCGGTCCGCGCCCCACGAGCAACGATGGGGTGACATCTGCTCACGGGGCCCGCACACCGCACGCGTGCCGGCCCGCGTCGCCTCCCCGTCCCGCGGAACCGCTGGTCGAGCGATGGACCGAGACAGCTCCTGCTCGGCTGTCTCCGTCCATCCGGGTAGTGCGAGGTCCTGCTCAGCGACGGCTCAGGAGTTCGGTGATGCGTTGGAACCCGTCGGCGCCGTGACCCCGTCCGATGGCTCGGCGGGTCATGCCCTCAGCAACCCGCATCACGCCCGCGTCGATGCCGTGCGCCTCGGAGGTATGGACGATGTGCGCCATGGAGGACGCGGCCGAGGTGATCGGGTTGCCGGCACCGGAGTAACTGCCGCTGTCGACCTCCTCCGCGAGTCCTTCGAAGATCGGCGGGAGGATGTCGCCGATGCCCTTGGCGAAGGGTGCCAGCTCCCGCGCGGAGATGCCTTCGGCCCGCGCCACCGCCAGCGCGTGCGCATAGCCCGCCATCGCGGTCCAGAAGATGTCGAGCAGCGCGATGTCGTACGCCGCCGCCCGGCCGATCTCCTCGCCGAGGTGCGTGTGGGTGCCGCCGAGCGCCTCCAGGACCACTCGGTGCTCGCGGAAGAGAGCCTCCGGGCCGCTGTGGATGAACACCGCGGCCGGAGTTCCGATGGACGTGGTCGGCGTCATGATCGCACCGTCCAGGTAGCGGACGCCGTGCTCGGCCGCCCACACCGCGGCATCGCGGGCCCGGTCCGGGGTGTCGGCGGTCAGATTGACCACCGTGCGGCCCTTGAGCGCGTCGGTGACCGCCTCTCGCCGCAGGATCGCATCCACCGCGTCGTAGTTGACCACGCAGACCACGGTCACTGCGCCGGCGGCGACGGCCTCCTCGGCCGACCGGGCGCTGACCGCGCCCCGCGCGACCAGCTCCCGGTCCCGGCCCGGTGTCCGGTTCCAGACCGTGACTCGCAGGCCCGCATCCAAGAAGGCGCCCGCCAGGGATCGGCCCATCGGGCCCAGGCCCAGGACGGTGACGGCAGACTGTTCGGTGTGTAGGGACATGCTTCAACTCCAAAGAAATACAAGCAAACGTAATGAACGGGGAAGAAATGACGCGCAGTCGCGCCCAGGATCCGAATGTCTGCGGGGTAACTGCCGCGATCGCCGTGATCGACGGAAAGTGGAAGACAGCTCTGCTCTGGCTGCTGGAATCCGGTCCGCACCGCCCGGGCGAACTCCGTCGCCTGCTGCCCGGCCTCAGCGAGAAGGTGCTGACTCAGGCCCTCCGCGAGATGGAGACCGACGGACTGGTGCACCGGGAGGTGCACGACGTCCTTCCGCTGAAGACCACGTACTCCTTGACCGCCTTCGGCCGAGAACTCTCCGAAGCGCTGGCTCCCCTCTCCGATTGGGGCCACCGCCGCCTGGAGAAGCTCACCGAGGTCCAGTCGACCTCCTGACACATCCGCACAGCCATCCCGTGTCCCGCCCGGATCCGGCGGCCCCCTGACCGCCCTTCACCAGGATCGGTCCGCCGCCGCCCGCCGCCAAGTACCCACAAAAAAGTGGCTACGAGCACCGATCGAGCGGCCCGGCCGCAGCGGATCTCCCCACACTCCCGGGAAGGCCTCCCTTCCCGCTACCGAGCCGCCAACGCCGTGGTGCCACCGACGCTATTGACAGATTGTCTTACAGCTCTACTGTTGAGTAACCGCAGCAAGCCGAGCCGCCGGCTTCCTGCCGCTCGAACGGCCTTACGGAGCTGCCTTGAAGAAGACCGATGAGCACGACGACCTGGTCCTCACCCCCCGGGACGTCCACTTCGACTGGGACGCGCTGCCGCTGCACTGGATCCCCCGCGAGCCGCTGGCGACGAACGTCGTCAACGTGCTGCACCTGCTGCTGCCCGAGGGGGAGCGCTGGTTCGTACGTGTCTTCCAGCAGGCGATCCCGCTGATCGAGGACGAGGAACTGCGCACGCGCGTGCTGGGGTTCACCGGCCAGGAGGCCGTGCACGCCGAGGCGCACCAGGGCGTGCTCGACCATCTGGCCGCCCACGGGGTGCGTATCGAGCCGTACATCGCCCACGTCGAGTACCTCTTCCGGCGCATCCTCGGCGACCGGCCCGGACTCGGGCGGCGGCGCGAACGCGCCTATCTGGTCGAGCGGGTCGCGATCATCGCCGGCATCGAGCACTTCACCGCGTTCCTCGGCGACTGGATCCTCAACGCGAAGGCGCTGGACCGGGCGGGCGCCGACCCCACGATGCTCGACCTGCTGCGCTGGCACGGCGCCGAGGAGGTCGAGCACCGCGCGGTCGCGTACGACCTGCTGCGGCACCTCGACCGCGGCTACGTCCGCCGGGTGCGCACGATGGCCGTCGCCACGATCGCGCTGGTCCATCTGTGGGTGCGCGGCACCCGGCATCTGATGGCCGTCGATCCCGCGCTGCGTCCCGGGGCGAGGGCGACCTGGCTGGGCGCCGCGCGGGCCGCCCGCAGGGGGCTGCTGCCCGACCCGGTGAGGCTTCTGCGCTCCCTGCTGCGGTACTTCGGTCCCGGCTACCACCCCAGCCAGGAGGGGTCGACGCGGCAGGCCGTCGCGTATCTCGGCTCCTCGCCCGCCGCCCGCGCGGCGACGCCCTGAGCCCGCCGCCCGCGAGGCGACGCACCGAGCCCGCCGGTCCGAGGCCACGCACCGAGCCCGCCGCGTCCGAGGCGACGCACCGAGCCCGCCGCGTCCGAGGCGACACCGAGCCCGCCAGTCCGCCGATCCACCGCCGAAAGGGCGCAGCCCCGTGAGCATCCCGTCACCAGCGACCCCGCCCGACCTCTACGGCCGGACCCGCCCGGACCGGTTCCTGTCCTCCCTGGACCGGTTCGCCTCCTGGTACATCCCCCTCGCCACCCGCAAGGGCGCGCGCCGTCCGCGGACAAGGGACGACCGCCCGCGGGAGCTGACGGTCGCCGCCCGCCGGGAGGTCGCCGACGACGTCGTGTCGCTGCGCCTCACCGCCGCGGACGGGCGGATGCTGCCGCGCTGGCAGCCCGGTGCCCATCTGGATCTGCGGCTGCCCTCCGGCCGGCTGCGCCAGTACTCGCTCTGCGGAGATCCCGCCGACCGCCACGCGTACCGGATCGCCGTCCGTCTCCTGCCCGACGGCGACGGCGGTTCGGCGGAGGTGCACGCGGAACTGACCGAGGGGCGGCGGGTGGGTGTGGCCGGTCCGCGCAACGCCTTCCCGTTCGCGGGCGACGACCGGGTGCTGCTGCTCGCGGGCGGCATCGGCATCACGCCCGTCCTGCCCATGGCGTACGAAGCGGCCCGCCGGGGCCTCGACTTCACCCTCGTCCACACCGGACGGACGCGCGCCTCGCTGCCGTTCGCGGACGAGGTCGGCCGGCTGGCCCGCCGCCGTACCGGACGGGTGGTGGTCCGTACGGACGACGAGCACGGCGTACCCGACGCCGCCGGACTGCTGTCCCTCGCGCCCGAGGGTGCCGCCGTGTACGCCTGCGGGCCGGCGCCGATGCTGGACGCGCTGCAACGGGCGTTCCCCGCGAGCGGCGCCTCGGCGCTGCACTTCGAGCGCTTCAGCGCGGCACCCGTCGTCGACGGGAAACCGTTCACGCTGCGGCTGCGCGACGGACGCGAACTCGCGGTGCCCGCGGACCGCAGCGCCCTCGACGTACTGCGCGACGCCGAACCGGCCACCCCGTACTCCTGCCGGCAGGGCTTCTGCGGGGTCTGCCGGGTGCGGGTGCTCGCCGGCTCCGTGGAGCACCGCGACCGCCGGCTCACCGACGCCCGGCGGACGGCGGGCGACATGCTCGTGTGCGTCTCGCGGGCGCAGGAGGGCGCGTGCCTCGAACTGGACGTCTGAACCCGGGTGTCGGCCCCCGATCCCTCCTGACCCGAGAAGGCGAGACCCCATGAGAACCCCTCGCGCCGCCAGGGCGCTCCCCGCGTTCCCCTTCGACGAGCGGGACCTGGACCGCTTCCGCGAGCTCCAGCAGCTCGCCTACCGCTGCGCGCAGAGCGTCGCCGACTGGCTGGAGCCCGGCGTCACCGAACGCCAGGCCGCCGCCCGGCTGCGCCGCGAGCTCGTGGCGGAGGGGGTGGAGGACTTCTTCCATGTGCCGTTCGCCTGGTTCGGCGACCGCACCGCGTTCCGCCACTTCCGTACGCCGCTGCAGTTCTTCGCCACCGGACGGCGGCTGACGGAGGGCATGTCGTACGTCCTGGACTGCGCGCCGGTCGTGGACGGCTACACCGCCGACATCGGGTACGGCGGTGTCGTCGGCCCCCATCCCGTCTGGGAGCGCATCGCCGCCGACCTGCTCGACTACCGCGAGCTGATCCTGCGGCTGGTGCGCGAGCGCCGCACCCTCGACGAGGTGTACGCCGCCGTCGACGCGAAGATCACCGAGCACGGCTACGACAACCGGCACCAGGTCTACCCGGGCCGCGTCATCGGCCACCAGGTGACCCGGATGCGCGCCCGCCGGCTGCCGGCCGGGGTGAACCTCTTCGGCTTCGGCGTACGCACCCTGCAGACCCTCGGGCGCGAACTGATCCACGAGCGGATCGCCGGCCGCTCCCCGCTGTGGGCGGACGGCCGCGCCTCCCGGCACGCGCCCACGCCCGGGCTGTGGGCGGTGGAGCCGCACGTCGGGTTCCGCGACGTGGGGCTGAAGTTCGAGGAGCTGCTGGTGGTCACGGAGGACGACGCGTACTGGCTGGACGACGATCTGCCGCACGTACGCCGGGGGCTGGAGCTGCGCGCCCGGGCGGGTGCCCGGTGAGCGCGGGGACGCGCCGCTCGCGGGTCGAGTCCGGTGGGGTGACGCTCGCCGTGTACGAACAGGGCGACCCGTCCGCGCCGACCGTACTGCTCGTACACGGCTATCCGGACACGCACCGGGTCTGGGACGACGTGGCCGCGGATCTGGCCGCCGACCACCATGTGGTGCGCTACGACGTGCGCGGCGCCGGTGACTCCGGCGCGCCGCGCGGCCGGGCCGCGTACCGGCTCGAGGAGCTGGCCCACGACCTGTTCGCGGTCGCCGACGCCACCAGCCCCGGGGAGCCGGTGCACGTGGTCGCCCACGACTGGGGCTCCATACAGGCGTGGGAGGCGGTCACCGACGCCCGCGCGGCCGGCCGGATCGCCTCGTACACGACGATGTCGGGTCCCTGTCTGGACCACGTGGGGTACTGGCTGCGGCGCCGGATACGCCGGCCCACGCCCCGGCACGTGCGGCAGCTGGTCTCGCAGCTGGCGCACTCCTGGTACATCTACCTCTTCCATCTGCCGGTGCTCGCGCCCGCCGCCTGGCGGCTGGGCCTCGCCCGCAACTGGGGCACGGTGCTGCGGGTCTTCGAGGGCGTCGGCCCGCGCGCCGGCCATCCGCACGACACCCTCGCGGGCGACGCGGCGCGCGGTGTGCGGCTGTACCGGGCGAATATGCTGCCCCGGCTGACGAAGCCCCGGCCGCGGTCGACCGCGGTGCCGGTGCAGGTCATCACGCTGGACAAGGACAACTACGTGAGCGCGGCGCTCACCGAGGGGCTGGAGGAGTGGGCCCCACGGCTGCGGCGCCGGGAGCTGTCCGCCACCCACTGGTCGGCGCTGCTGGAGAAGGGATCCGACGTGGCCGGAATGGTCCGTGAGTTCGCTGCCCGTCCGGAAGGCGCTCCCGCCGCCGCTGAACCGGCCGGTGAGTTCGCCGGGCGGCTGGTCGTCGTGACGGGGGCGGGCAGCGGTATCGGGCGGGCCACCGCGCTGGCGTTCGCGGAGCGGGGAGCGGCGCTGGCGCTGTGCGACCGCGAGCCGGAGGGGCTGCGGCGGACCGTCGAACTGGCGCGCCTGCTGGGTGCCGAGGCCGTGGGGCACCAGGTCGACGTGGCCGACGGGCGGGCGGTGGCGGACTTCGCGGCGCGGGTGGCCAAGGAGCAGGGTGTGCCGGACATCGTCGTGAACAACGCGGGCGTCGGCCACTCGGGCGGGTTGCTCGACACCACCGAGGAGGAGTGGCGGCGGGTCCTCGACGTCAATCTGTGGGGGGTCATCCACGGCTGCCGGGCCTTCGGCGCGATGATGAAGGAGCGCGGGCGGGGCGGGCACATCGTCAACATCTCCTCGGCCGCCGCCTATCTGCCGTCCCGGATGCTCGCCGCGTACGCCACCAGCAAGGCGGCGGTGTTCATGCTCTCCGACTGTCTGCGCGCCGAGCTGGCAAAGGAGGGCATCGGTGTCAGCACGGTCTGCCCCGGGATCGTGAACACCAACATCACGCGGACGACGACGTTCTCCGCGATGAGCGCCGACGAACAGGCGGCGCGGCGGAAGAAGTTCTCCGGCCTCTACGCCCGGCGGGGCTTCCCGCCGGAGAAGGTGGCCGCCCAGATCGTGAAGGCCGTACGCCACAAGCGGCCGGTGGTGCCCGTGACCGTCGAGTCCAAGGCGGCCCGTCTCGCGAGCCGTTTCGCGCCGTCGGTGGTGCGGCTGGGGGCGCGGATCGGGCTGTAGGGGCCGGGGGCCGGCCGGGGTGGACTGGATTCCGTCCCGGCCGTGCTCAGAGCTTGACGGTCGCCCGGTGCTCGTAGTCCAGTCCGTGTTCCGTGCAGGCGCCTTCGCCCCGCTGGCAGACCATCGAGTACTCGGTGATCCGTGCCCGGTAGACGCGCCACGGCGACGGCGTCCGCACGTCCTCCGGCGTGAGGGGGTGGCCGCCGCGCTCGGGGGCGCCGGGGATGACGCGCAGGCCCTCGAGCGCCTCGTCTCCGGTGACCTCCTCGGCGGTCCCCGCGAGATACAGCGCGCGGGGGCTCGCCGTGCCGACACGGGCGCGGGAGTCGAAGATGACGATGCTCACCCGGGGCTCGTGGCGCAGGTTGCGGGAGTGGGTGACGTCGGGCGAGGAACACCAGTAGAAGTCGCGGCCGTCCTCGGTGGAGTAGAACACCGGCGTGGCCAGCGGCGCGCCGTCGGCGCCCACGGTGGACAGCACCAGGTACAGATTGTCGTCGATGATCGCCCGTGCCGCGCTGCGCGTCTCCGCGCCGTGTGTCTCCGCGCCGTGTGTCTCCGCGCTCATCCCAACCCCCGTGTCGTAGGCGTGGGTCCCCACTCTAGGGCCGGCCGGGGTTCGCCCCCCGGCCGGCCCCGCGCGCGGCCTACGAGAGCGCGCTCCCCTGCTTCCAGGTCTCCCAGTCCACGTTCCAGTCCCCGTAGCCGTTGTTGGGGGTGACGGTGTCCGTGGAGTTCACGACCTTCACCGGGTCTCCGACGCCGACCTGCTTGTAGAACCAGGCGGCGTCCGAGGTGCTCATGCCTATGCAGCCGTGACTGCCGTTCACCCGGCCGAACTTGCCCGCGTTCCACGGCGCGGCGTGCACGAACGTGCCGGAGGTGGTGAGCTGGACGTCCCATTTGACGGCCCCGAGGTTGTACGCCTCGGACCCGAAGATGCCGACCGTGCGGGAGTTCATCCGGATCGTCGGGACCTTGCCCAGGACGACCATGGTGCCGTTCCAGGTCTCGAACCCGGGCTTGCCGCTCGAGACGGGCAGGGTGCGCACCTTCTTGCCGTTGCGGGACAGCGTGAGGGTCTTCTTGTTCACGTCGACGACGGAGGTGACGGCGTCGCCGATGGTGAAGTCGACCACCCGCTCCTGGGTGCCGTATATCCCGCCGCCGGCGTCCACTCCGGCCAGGTGCATCGTGAGCGTGACCTTGGTGCCGGGCTTCCAGTACTGCTGCGGGCGGAAGTCGACGCGGTCACGGCCGTCCCATGCCTTCATCCAGCTCCACGAACCCTCGACGGCCGGCGTCGCCTTGACTGACAGCGCGCGCTCCACGGCCGCCTTGTCCTTCACGGGCTTGCTGAAGGTGACGCTGATCGGGTGGGCGACGCCGACCGTGGTGCCCTTGTCCGGGAAGTACTCACCGAAGAAGGACTGGTCCTTGCCCACGGCCTTGGTGGTGAACTGCGCCGTCTGCGTCTGCTGCTTCCCGTCGCCGTCCATCCCCCGTGCCGTGACGGTGTACGTGGCACCGGGGGCGAGCGGGGTGGTGGACGTCCACGAGGTCCGCTCCTGGGTGATCTTCCCGTCGAGTTTCCCCGGGCCGGGTGAGGACGCCTCGACGGAGACGAGCTTCCCGCCCTGCGCCCTCACGGTGACCTTCTGTCCCACCGGTATGTCCTTGGCCCCGGCGGCGGGTGAGAGCGACAGGGCGAACGGCTTGCTGTCCTTCTCGCCCTTCCCGCCCGAAGAGCCCTCGTCCGCCTTCCCCGTTCCCGTGCAGCCCGCCATCACGAGCGCGGCAACGGCGGCGACCGCCACCGATGCCCCCTGCCGTCGCATCCAGCGCAGCGTCATTGCGTTTCGTCCCCCTGGTCTGGCTTATCCGTCTCAGCCGTTTTGTCCGGCAGGAGTGCACCTACCCCCGACACACCGGGGCCAGACACATCAATTCCGCCCCGACGGCCCCGGCTTGTCCTACTCGATAGACGTAGTGCGGGACTCGGCAGGTTGCACCGGGCGACGGATTCCCCCCTCGCGGGGGATGGTCAGGCCAGGACGCGCAGCGCCCCCGGCATGACCCGCGCGGTGACCGGCAGGGTGGCCGTGACCTCCCCGTCCGCGCCGTACGGCAGGGGGCGGTCGGCCTCGATCCGGATCTCCGCGCCGCTGAAGACCTCGACCTCGGGGCGCTCGACGTGGCTGCCGTCCTTGAGGTCGTTCATCACGGCGAAGAACAGCCGCTTGGGGGCGTGGTTGATCACCACCACCTCCAGCTGCCCGTCGTCCACCTTCGCCCCCGGCGCGATCTGCCGGCCGAAGCCGTAGTAGCCGGAGTTGGCCACGACGACCGTGTAGCCGCGCCGCTCGTGCACCGTGCCGTCGACCGTCAGCCGGTACGCCGCCGGCCGCCAGCCGAGCACCGCGCGCAGGGCGCCCGCGTAGTACGACGCCGAACCCCGCAGCAGCCTCGACTCGTTGGCGTAGCGGTTGGCGACCGCGTCCACCCCCGCGTACACGCTGCCCAGCACCGCCGTGCCCGGATGCGCCTCGGAGGTCAGCCGTACGGCGTCCACGGCCCGCGGCTCGCCGCGCAGCAGCAGCTCCGCCAGCTGGTCCGTCTCGGCGGGCAGGCCGAGGGCGCGGGCGAAGTCGTTGCCCCGGCCCGCGGGGACGAACCCGCAGACGGCGTCCGTCCCGGCGACGGCACCGCCGACGCTGCCCGCCATTCCGTCGCCGCCGACGGCGAGCACGGTGCGCTCCTGGGCCGCCGCCTCGCGGGCCAGGCCGGCGGCGTGGTCCAGGCTGCGGCTGTAGGAGACCTCCACCTCGGCTCCCGCCTCGCGCAGCAGCCTGGCGAGGGGGATGAAGTCGGCGGCGCCCGCCTTGCCGCCCGCGGTGGGGTTGATGATGGCGGTGAACTGGCGCATGCTGCGGCTCGCTTCTCGGGACGGGGCGGGCGGGACGGCGTTACGGGACGAGCACACCGGGATTGAGGATCCCGGCAGGGTCGAGGCCATCCTTCACCGCGCGCAGGAGCGCCGTGCCGACGGGGCCCACTTCCTGTCCGAACCACTCCCGGTGGTCGGTGCCCACACCGTGGTGGTGGCTGATGGTGCCGCCGTGCGCGGCGATCGCGTCACTCGCCGCCCGCTTGGCGGCGTCCCAGTGCGCGAGAGGGTCGTCCTTCCCCCGCGCGCACACGACGGTGAAGTACAGGGACGCGCCGGTCTCGTAGACGTGCGAGATGTGGCACATGACCAGCGGCGGCGTCCCGGCCGCGGTGAGCGTGGCGGTGAGCGCGTCGCGCACGGCCGCGTACAGGTCCGGGATCCGCGACCAGAACGCCGCCGTCTCCAGTGTCTCGGCGAACGCCCCGGCGCCGAGCAGGGCGTCGCGCAGATAAGGCGCGTGGTAGCGGCCCTCGGCCCACTGCTCGCCGGGCTCGTCGCCGAGCGGTTCGCCGCCGAGCGCGCGCAGGGCGGTGTGGGTGCGGGAGCGCAGGTCCTCGGTGCCGTCCCGCGTCCCCTCGTAACCGGCGAGGAGCAGGCAGCCCGCGGTCGACCGCAGCTCGGAGACGGACTGCGGGCGCGCGAGGCCGACCATGGTCTCCGCCTCGTCGGACAGCCGCAGCACCGTGGGCAGCGGGCCGTCCTGGGCGAGGCGGCGCATCGCCGCGGCGCCGCTGTCGAACGAGTCGAACCGCCAGCCCTCGTAGCGGCGCGCCTGCGGCAGCGGGCGGACGCGGACGGTCACCGAGGTGATGACGCCGAGGGCGCCCTCGGAGCCGAGCAGGAGCTGTCTGAGGTCCGGTCCCGCCGCCGAGCGCGGCGCGCGCCCCGTGTCGAGGGTGCCGCGCGGGGTGGCGGCCGTCAGGGCGACCACCATCTCGTCGAAGCGGCCGTATCCGGCGGACGCCTGTCCGCTGCCCCGGGTGGCGGCGAACCCGCCGATCGTCGCCCACTCGAAGGACTGCGGGAAGTGGCCGAGGGTGAAGCCCTGTGCCGCCAGCAGCCGTTCGGCGTCCGGTGCGCGCAGCCCGGCCTGGAGGACCGCGGTGCGCGAGACGGGGTCCAGGGCGGTCATCGCGTTCAGCCGCCGCAGGTCCAGGGCGATCACGCGCTCCGCCCGGCGCGGCGTCAGACCGCCGACGACGGACGTCCCGCCGCCGAACGGCACGACGGCGACGGCGTGTTCCGCACAGACCGCGAGGACGGCGCACACCTCGTCGTGGGACGCCGGCAGCACCACCGCGTCGGGCGCGTCGGCGGTCTCCCCCGCCCGCATGCGCATCAGGTCGGGCGTCGACTTGCCGCGCGTGTGCCGGACCCGGCTCTCGTCGTCGGTGCGCACCTCGGCCACCGCGCTCAGCGCCGCCAGGGCGGGGCCGGTCAGCCGGCCGGGGGCCACCCGGATCCGCTCCAGCTCCACGGGTGCGTCGGCCGACGGCTCGACGCCCAGCAGCTCGTGCAGCAGTCCGGCGACGGCCTGCGGAAGGGGCGTCGCCCGGGACGGATCGCCCCAGCCGTTCCACAACATGTCCAACGCGGTTCCTCCTCGGTTCGTTACACTGTGACATGTGAAGCCCAAACGTCACAAGCCTTCGGTGGACGACGCCGTGCTCGACGCGGTCCGCGACTGCGTGCTGGCCGTCGGCGTGCGCCGCACGACCCTGACCGACGTGGCA
The DNA here is from genome assembly GCF_040680895.1 of Streptomyces sp. NPDC051940. NCBI lineage: Bacteria > Bacillati > Actinomycetota > Actinomycetes > Kitasatosporales > Streptomycetaceae > Streptomyces > Streptomyces sp. NPDC051940. The sequence goes on from NZ_JBFAXR010000041.1 coordinate 54,689, forward strand.
CGCCGCGCCGGGGTGTCGCGCATGACCCTGTACCGCCGCTGGCCCGACGTACGGGCCCTGGTCGGCGATCTGATGACCCGCGAGTGGCTCGCGGCGGCCCGCGGGGCGCTGCCCGCCGCTGACGACCCCCGGCCGGTGCGGGAGCAGTTGGTCGAGGGGCTGACGGACGGCGCGCGCGCCCTGCGCGGACACCCGCTCTTCCGCAAGATCGTCGACGTGGACCCGGAGCTGCTGCTGCCGTACGTCCTGGACCGCCGCGGCGCCTCCCAGGACGCCCTGCTGGAGCAGTTGGAGGTGACCCTGCGCGCCGGCCACGCGGACGGCTCCGTACGGGCCGGCGACGCCGTCCGGCAGGCACGCGTCCTGCTCCTGGTCGTCCAGTCGTTCACCCTCTCGCTGCGGACCATGACCGACGAGGCCGATCCGCGGCTCGCCACGGCCGCGTTCGAGGACGAGCTGCGCCACATACTGGAAAGGACGCTCCTGCCATGAACGCCCACGAGCCGACCGGGACCGCGTCGCTGTCCGCCGCCCGCCGCGAGCGCGAGCTGGGCGAACTCGCCGACGGGGCGGCCGTCGACGTCCTCGTCGTCGGCCTCGGCGCCACCGGTGCCGGGGTCGCCCTGGACGCCGCGTCGCGCGGGCTGAGCGTGGCGGCCGTCGACGCCCACGACCTGGCCTTCGGCACGTCCCGCTGGAGCTCCAAGCTGATCCACGGCGGCCTGCGCTACCTGGCGTCCGGTCAGCTCGCCATCGCGCACGAGAGCGCCGTCGAGCGGGGCGTGCTGATGGAGCACACAGCGCCGCATCTCGTCCAGGCGCAGCCCTTCGTGCTGCCCGTCGGCCCCCTGCTGTCGCGCGGACAGGCGGCACTCGCCTGGTCCGGTCTGCGGGCGGGCGACGCGCTGCGGGCGGCGGCCCGCACCTCGCGGCGCACCCTTCCGCGACCGCGCCGGCTGTCGCCCGTCGAGACGCTGCGCCTGCTGCCCGGTCTGCGACGCGACGGGCTGCGCCAGGGGCTGCTGTCGTGGGACGGCCAGGTCTGCGACGACGTCCGGCTGGTGACCGCCCTGGCCCGCACGGCGGCCGCCCACGGGGCGCGCGTACTCACCCGCGTCCGCGCGCTGGAACTGGGCGACGGCGGCGCGGTGGTACGGGACGAGCTGACCGGCACGCGCCACGAGATCCGCGCGCGGGCCGTCGTCAACGCCACGGGGGTGTGGGCGGACGCGCTCGTCGACGGCATCCGTCTGCGGCCGTCCCGCGGTACGCATCTGGTGCTGCGCTCCGAGGCCCTGGGCGGCCTGTCCGCCGGCGTGCACATCCCGGTGCCCGGGACCACCGGCCGCTTCGCGCTGGTGCTGCCGCAGCACGACGGGCGGGTGTACGTGGGCCTGACCGACGAGCCGGTGGACGGGCCGGTGCCCGACGAACCGGAGGCGCCCGAGGCGGACATCGGGTTCCTGCTGGACCTGCTGGACTCGGCCCTGGAGGTGCCGGTGCGGCGGGCGGACGTGGTGGGCGCGTTCGCCGGGCTGCGCCCGCTGCTGGACGCCGCGGGGGCCAGTTCCGACATCTCCCGGCGGCACGCGGTGCTCACCTCCCGCCAGGGCGTGGTGACGGTCGTGGGCGGCAAGCTCACGACGTACCGGCGGATGGCCGAGGACGCCGTGGACACCGCGGTGGCCGCCCGCGGCCTGGACGCGGGCCCCTGCCGCACGGCCCGGCTGCCGCTGGTGGGCGCGGCACCGCCGGACGCGCTGGCGCGCCTGGACGCGCCCCGGCGGCTGGTGCGCCGGTACGGGACGGAGGCGCCGGCCGTCCACGCGCTCGGGCTGGACGACCCCGTGGTCCCGGGGCACTCGGCGACCCTCGGCGAACTGGTGTGGGCGGTACGGCACGAGGGCGCGCTGGACGAGGGGGACCTGCTGGACCGGCGGACGCGGATCGGGCTGGTGCCCGAGGACCGCGCGGCGGCCCTGGGGGCGGCGCGGGAGGCACTGGCGGCGCGGGTGCCGTAGGCGGCGCTCGGTCGCCCTCCGCCGCGACGGTCGGGACACTCCACCGGCCGTCAGCCAGGCGGGCGTTCTCCGGGGCCGGAGGACATGGCGGTGCGGGCGGCGTGGAAGCACGGCTGTGTCCCGGCCCTCCTTCCCGGCAGAGGTCATGCGCTCCGCTCCCCGCGTCATGCTGCTCGCGGCACTCGCCGCGCTGCTGATGCTGCTGCACGCCGCACTGCCGGCACAGCACCAGGACGCCGCCTGGGCGGCCTCCCCCGGCCCGCTCCCGGCCCCGGCTCCGGCCGAGCCGGGGAGCGACGCCCCGGGCGAGCACACGGACAGCGGGGTACGGCAGACGGAGCGGCGCGCCGTGAGCGCCCGCCGCACCCGGGCACCGTCCCTCCCGCACACCAAGGCACCGGCCCGGCGGCAGGCCACCCCTCCCCCGCCGTCCCCGTGCCACTCCCCCGGCCTCCCGCGGAGCGTGGTCCTGCGCTGCTGACCGGTCCGGGGCACCGACGTGCCCCCACCGGAAGCCGACGCACACCCCCCACGCACGAAGGATGTCCCTGCCATGCCCATCGACCCGTTCGCCGCGCTCAACGCACTGATGCGCGCGGAGGCCGCCCGGCTCTCCGACGACAAGGCCCGGGAACGCGCGGAGCGTTCCGACCCCGTGGACGACCCCGTGACGGACCGGGGCGGCCGCCCGCACTCACCGAAGGCGGATCGCCGCCCATAGAGCCGCCCATAAATGGGGTTGCCGCGCCCCGAGTCGCTCTGATGCACTGGAGTGGTAGTCCGCCCCGGCCGGGGCGGCCGCCCCCTCGAGCCCCGGAGCGTGTCATGCGTCCCTCGTCAGCGTCCCAGACGGAAGGAATCCACCCCTCTGCAAAGGACCTGACGATTGGTTCGCACGCTCAACCTCGGGATTCTCGCGCACATTGACGCGGGCAAGACCTCACTGACGGAACGGCTGCTGCACGCGGCCGGCGTCATCGACGAGATCGGCAGCGTCGACGACGGCAGCACCCAGACGGACTCGCTGGCGCTGGAGCGCCGGCGCGGCATCACCATCAAGTCCGCGGTGGTGTCGTTCACCGTCGGCGATGTCACCGTCAACCTCATCGACACCCCCGGCCACCCGGACTTCATCGCCGAGGTGGAACGGGTGCTCGGCGTGCTCGACGGTGTCGTGCTCGTCGTCTCGGCCGTCGAGGGTGTGCAGGCGCAGACTCGTGTGCTGATGCGCACGCTGAAGCGCCTGCGCATCCCCACCCTTGTCTTCGTCAACAAGGCGGACCGCCGCGACGCGCGCGGACTTCAGCTGCTGGAGTCCCTCCGCCGCCGGCTGACGCCCGCCGTCGTCGCGATGGGTGAGCCCCACAGGCTCGGCACACCGGCGGCCGGTTTCACGCCGTACGACGGGCAGCACCCGGCGTTCACCGCCGCGCAGGCGGACCTGCTGGCCCTGCACGACGACGAACTGCTGGCCGCCTACGTGGACGAACCGGCAGCCCTCACACCGGCGCGGCTGCGGGCGGCTCTGGCCGAGCAGACGGGCCGGGCTCTCGTCCACCCCGTCTACTTCGGCTCGGCGATCACCGGCGCCGGTCTGCCGGAGCTGATCGGCGGTATCACGGAGCTGCTGCCCGGCGCGCCGACCGACGCGGACGGCCCGGTCTCCGGATCGGTTTTCAAGGTCGAGCGCGGTCCGGCCGGGGAGAAGATCGCGTTCGTGCGGATGTTCTCCGGCACCGTCCGGGTGCGCGACCGCGTCTCACTGCCCGGCGGTCAGGAGGGGAAGGTCACCTCCGTCGGCGTCTTCGAACACGGCGCCGTCGTACGGTCCGAGGAGGTGACGGCCGGCCGGATCGGCAAGCTGTGGGGGCTGGACGCGGTGCGCGTCGGCGACGCGATCGGCGCGCCGACGGCCGGCGCGACGGCCGCCGACGGGCGCTTCTTCTCCCCGCCGACGCTGGAGACCGTCGTGATGCCCGAGCGGCAGTCGGAGAAGGGCACGCTGCACAGCGCGCTCGCCGTGCTGGCCGAGCAGGATCCGCTGATCGACCTCCGCCAGGACGATCTGCGGGGCGAGCTGTATGTCTCGCTCTACGGCGAGGTGCAGAAGGAGGTCATCCAGGCGACCCTGGCCGAGGAGTTCGGCCTGGCCGCCGGCTTCCGCGAGACGACGACGATCCACGTCGAGCGGCCGGTCGGCAGCGGTTCGGCCGAGGAGCGCATCAAGAAGGACGGCAATCCGTTCCTCGCCGGCCTCGGTCTGCGGGTCGATGCCGCGCCGGAGGGGAGCGGGGTGTCCTTCGGGCTGGAGGTGGAGCTCGGCTCGATGCCGTACGCGTTCTTCGCCGCCGTCGAGGAGACGGTGCGCGAGACGCTGCGGCAGGGGCTGCACGGCTGGCAGGTGACGGACGTGGCGGTCGCGCTGACGTACAACAAGTACTGGCCGCGGCAGAGTCACGCCCACGCCACGTTCGACAAGAGCATGTCGACGACCGCCGGCGACTTCCGGCTGCTGACGCCGCTGGTGCTGATGGACGCGCTGCGCCGTGCGGGGACGCGGGTGCTGGAGCCGCTGCACGGCTTCCGGCTGGAGATCCCCGAGGACACCTACGGCGGGGTGCTGCCGGTGCTGTCGCGGCTGCGGGCGGTGCCGCAGGCGCCGTCGCTGCACGGGGACGTGTACGTGCTGGAGGGCCTGGTGCCCGCCGCGCAGGTGCACGGTCTCGAGCAGCGGCTGCCGGGGCTGACCCGCGGTGAGGGCGTCCTGGAGACGGCCTTCTCGCACTACGCGCCGGTGGCGGGCCCGCCGCCGGCCCGTGCGCGGACGGACCACGATCCGCTGCGCCGCAAGGAGTACCTGCTACACGTGCTCCGCCGGGTGTGACAGCGGCCGGCCGCTCCCCCGTCGTACGCGTCGTACGAGCAGGGAGTGGCCGGCCCACCACACCGCCGCGCCGACGCCGTACCAGAGGAGGTCCGGGGCGTTGAAGGTGGTGCCCAGCGCGAGGCGGGCGAGGACGCTGTGCCCGGCGAGCGTGGAGGGCACGCCGGTGAGCTGCAGCAGCTCGACCGCGCAGCTGAACGCCAGTCCGCCGGCAGCCGCGAGGGACGGCCGCAGCCGGGGTGCGGCGGCCGTCAGCACCGCGCAGACGAACACCGTGTAGAACACGTCGCCGGCGACCTTTCCGGCCGCCCCGTCCAGCGTCGCGCGGCTGCCGAGGCCCGCGCAGACGGTGAACAGCCCGGCGGCTGCCGCGAGCAGGCGTAGGCGCCCGTCGGTACGGGGCACGTCCGTCATGCGTGCACCGGATACGCCGCCTGGAACTCCAGCCGCTCGCGTGCGCCGGCACCGAGCCGGGTGAGTTCGTCGTCCAGAGCGGGCAGCACCTCCCAGGGGGCGCACCCGCGCGCCGCCGCCAGCCGTCGCAGCACCAGGTCCTCGAGTTCGGGCACCCGCCTGTCCTTCCAGATCTTGTCGGCGAGGCTGACGAGCAGATCCTCCAGTGCGGTTCCGGGAGCCGTCCACGCGGCGTGGGTGCCCGCGAAACGGGCCAGCCGGGGCTCGTACCCCCGGGCCGCCAGGAGCGCCCGCCCGGCCTCCTCGTGCGCCGACCCCGGTCCCGTCAGCTCCCCGGGGTGCAGCACCTTGCCCACGTCGTGGGTGGCCGCGCCGAAGAGCACCGCCTCGCGGTCGAGGACCGCTTCCGGATGCGCCCGGCGCACCCAGTCGGCCAGCTGGACGGCCACGTCGTGCACCAGGCGCAGATGCGCGGCCAGCCGAGGCGGAGCCCGCAACGTCCGCAGCAGCCGCCCGACTTCGTCCGGCAGCGGGCGCAGGGGAGGGTCCCCGTTCCAGTACAGGGCGCTCACCAGCGCGTTGTCGGATCGCATGGCCGCCAGGCTAGCCGGGCGAACTGACAACCGGGCGTACTCACCGGCATCTGAGTACGCGCACTCATGCCGCGCGCCGGTGCCGGGACGACGCTGGCCGTATGACGACCACACCGCCACCGATCGAGGAGCTGCGGCTCATCGAGGCCGAGCTCTTCCGGCTCGACGCCCGGCGTGCACAACTCCTCGCGCGCCAGGCGTGGCTGCGCAACGCGCTGTCCGCGCCCGCAGGTTCCGGCGCGGCTCCCGGGCCCGGGCAGCCGTGGCCGCAGTGGCAGCCCCGGCCTGCCGCACCCACCGCCCCCGAGGTCTCGCCGCGCGGCGCGCAGAACGTGCTGCTGACCCTCGGCGGAGTGCTGCTGGTGGTCGCCGCTCTGGCGTTCACACTGGTCAGCTGGAGCTCGATGGGGATCGGCGGCCGTGCGCTGGTACTGGCGACGGTGACCGCCGTCGCGGGCTCGGCGCCCCTGTTGCTGCTGCGCCGCGGCCTCGGGGCCACTGCGGAGGCCGTCGCGGCCCTGGCCCTGGTGCTGACGCTGGTGGACGCGCTGGCCGTCATGCTCGTCACGGAGCCCGGCCGGCAGGCCGCCTACTGGGCCGCGGCGCTGGCCGTGGTGGCCGCCGGCTGGGCGGCGTACGGGGTGCTCGTACGAGGGCTGCGGCTGCCGCTGCCCGCCGCGGTGGTGGCCGCCCAGCCCGTGCTCCCGCTCGTGGCGGCGGCGGCCGAGAGCGATGAGGGCGTGCTGTGGGCCCTGCTCGCGACGGCCGCCGCTGATCTCGCCGCCGTACTGTGGACCGCCCGCCGCTCCATCCGGCTGACGGCTGCCATCACCGCCTGGACGACGGGTGGCTTGGGTCTGCTGGGTGCCCTCGTGCTGTCCCTCTCCGCCGAGGCAACGGGCACCGCCGTACGGGCCGGGCTGATGCTCACGGCCGGGGCCGGAGTGTCGGCGGCCGCCGTCTGGCGGACGCGACAGGTCGCGCCCGCGGTGGTGGGCACCCTGGCGCTGGTCGCGGCGCTGGGCGGAGTGGTGCGCACCGGGGTGTCCGCCGACTGGGCGGTGCCCGGTTATCTGCTCGCGGCCGTGCTGGTAGCCGCCGTGGCGGCGGCCGGTTCCGGTCCGGTACGGCGAGGGGTCGCCGGTGCGGCGGCCGGAGTGCAGGCGCTCGCCCTGTGGTGGGCGCTGCCCGTACTGGCGCTGGCCGCGGCGGGTCCGTTCGAGTGGGCCGGCGAGGTGTGGTCGGGGGTGCCCGACGACCTGCGGGGGACGACGCGTACCGACCTGACGTGGGGCGAGGGGCTCTCCGTTCCCGTGACGTTCGTGATCGCCGCTGTCGCGGCCGGAGTGGTGGCGCGTACGGCGGCCGGCAGCTACCGCACCGCCGGGCGCTGCGGATCGGTGGCCCTTTCCGGCGCCGCGCTGCTGACCGTCCCTTCGGGTGTGTCCGCCGGATACGCGCAGTCGCTGACCCTGCTGTGCCTGCTCGCGGCAGTCGCCTTCGCCGCCGCGGTGATGTGGGACCGCCGGGGCGACGTGCCGCTCGCCGTCTCGGCGTTGTCCGTCGCCCTCGTGGCGGCCGTCGACGGTGCGCTGCTGGCGCTCGCCGAGCGGAACGCGACCCTCGCCGTGACCGGGTTCCTCCTCGCGCTCGCCGTCTGCGCCGCCTTCGCGTTCTCCGGTCCGGTCCGCCGGGCGGTCGCGGCGAGTGCGGCCGTCGTCTGCGCGACCGGGCTCGCGGTGGCCGTGCCCGCCGCGGCCGGGCTGCAGGCCTATGAGATCGCGGCCGTCGTGCTTGTCGTCCCCACGCTCACCTCGCTGCTGGCCATGAAGCTGCGCGGACCCGCTGTCGGCCCCGCCGTGGAGGTGACGGGCGCCGCTGCCGGGGCCCTCGCGGTGGCGCTGGCCGCCGGTGACGCGGGCCGGCTGTCGCTGGTGCTTGCGCTGGGCGGCGCCCTGGCGGCCGGGAACGCCGTGCGGCCGGACCGCCGTTGGGCCGGCTACGCGTCGGCGGTCCTCTTCGTCCTCGCCCTGTGGGTACGGCTGGCCGCCTGGGACGTGCACACGCCCGAGGCGTACACGCTGCCCGTGTCCGTGGCCGCGCTCGCGGCAGGGGTGCTGCGCCGCCGCCGCGACGCCGAGTACGGCTCCTGGCTCGCGTACGGACCGGCGCTGGCCGCCACCCTGCTGCCGAGCCTCGTCGCGGCGTGGGGCGACCCGCACTGGCTCCGCCCGATGCTGCTGGGCCTGGCGGCCCTAGCCGTGACGGTCGTCGGGGCGCAGCGCCGGCTGCAGGCGCCGCTGCTGCTCGGCGGCGGCGTGCTGGCCCTGGACGTCCTGCACGAACTGGCCCCGTACGTCGTGCAGGTGGCCGGCGCCCTTCCGCGCTGGGCGCCGCCCGCCCTCGCGGGTCTGCTGCTGCTCGCGCTGGGCGTCCTCCGCCGCGTCGTACAGCGCCTGTACCGCCATCGTGGCGGCCTCGGTCTCGCTCATCCCGGGGCGGTAGAGCTTCTTCACCGCGCCCAGG
>NZ_JBFAXR010000042.1:0-62350 GCF_040680895.1 Streptomyces sp. NPDC051940
GATGGTGCTGGCCCTGGGCCACCGCACGTTCGGCATCATGGCGAACGACGACGACTTCCGTGCCGCGATCCACGAGGCGGCGGCGGACGCCGGCGCCCCCGTCACCCCCGCGCCTGCCGTCGCCCCGCGGGCGACCGTCGACGCGGACGGCGCGTACGTCACCCCGCTGGTGCGCAAGCTCGCCGCGGAGAACGGCGTGGACCTGGCGTCCGTCAAGGGCACCGGCGTCGGCGGCCGGATCCGCAAGCAGGACGTGCTCGCCGCCGCGGAGGCCGCCAAGGCCGCCGCCGCTGCTCCCGCTGCCGCCGCCCCGGCCGCCGCCGCGAAGAAGGCCCCGGTCCTCGAGGTCTCCCCGCTGCGCGGTCAGACGGTCAAGATGCCGCGGATCCGCAAGGTCATCGGCGACAACATGATGAAGGCCCTGCACGGCCAGGCCCAGCTCTCCTCCATGATCGAGGTGGACGTCACCAAGATCATGAAGATGCGGGCCCGGGCGAAGGACGCCTTCGCCGCCCGCGAGGGCGTGAAGCTCTCGCCGATGCCGTTCTTCGTCCAGGCCGCCGTCCAGGCGCTGAAGGCCAACCCGGTCGTCAACGCCCGGATCAACGAGGACGAGGGCACGATCACGTACTTCGACACGGAGAACGTGGGCATCGCCGTCGACTCGGAGAAGGGCCTGATGACCCCGGTCATCAAGGGCGCCGGCGACCTCAACATCGCCGGTATCGCCCGGCGGACCGCGGAGCTGGCGGGCGCGGTCCGGGCCAACAAGATCAGCCCGGACGACCTGTCGGGTGCGACCTTCACCATCTCCAACACGGGTTCGCGCGGCGCGCTGTTCGACACGATCATCGTGCCCCCGAACCAGGTCGGCATCCTGGGCATCGGCGCCACCGTCAAGCGCCCGGTGGTCATCGACCACCCGGAGCTGGGCGAGACCATCGCCGTCCGCCACATGGTCTTCCTGACCCTCTCCTACGACCACCGTCTGGTGGACGGCGCCGACGCGGCCCGCTACCTGACCACGGTCAAGGAGATCCTGGAGGCCGCGGAGTTCGAGACGGAGCTCGGCCTCTGAGCCTGCGCGACCGCTAGTACGGTGCCCCCGCCCGGTGACGATCCGGGCGGGGGCACCGTCGTATCCCCCGCTGCGCGGGCTTCCCCGGGCCGGGATAATGAGCGCGTCCCCGCGCCCGCGGCCCCGTGAGGAGCCCCCAGATGACCACCACCCCGACCGCCCCCATCGCGCACTCCCTCCGCGAGCACATCCGCGAGCACATCGTCGAGGGCATCATCAGCGGGCGGTGGAAGCCCGGTGAGCGGATCGTGGAGCGGCGGATCGCGACCGAGCTGGAGGTCAGCCAGACGCCGGTGCGGGAGGCGCTGCGGGAGCTGGAGTCGCTGCGGCTGATCGAGTCGTCGCCGAACAAGGGCGTGCGGGTGCGCAATCTCACGGCGGCGGACCTCGAGGAGATCTATCCCGTACGGGCCGGGCTGGAGCAGATCGCCGCGGAGCTGGCCGCGCCCGCCCTGGCGCGGGACGTGTCCGCCCTGGAGCCGCACGTGGCGGCGCTGCGGGAGGCGGACGCCAAGGGGGACGGCGAGGCGCAAGTGCGGCACACGGTGGCGTTCCACCGGGAGCTGGTGCGGGCCGCCGGCAACAGCGTGCTGCTGCACACGTGGGAGGGCCTGGGCATCGAGGTGTTCACCTCGCTGTCGATCCGCTGGCTGGGCACGCACCAGGAGTCGTACGCGCAGGAGCACCAGGACGTCGTGGAGGCGTTCCGGCACCGCGATCCGCAGGTCGCGGAGCTGGTGAAGGCCCACGTGCTGGGCTGCGCGCCGCGACGGTAGGTCTCCCTCGGGGGCTTGTCCGCGCCGTTGCGGTAGGTCTCCCCGGGCGGCCGTCCGCGCCCGACGGGGGGTCTCCCCCGGGCGGCCGTCCACGGCGCCGGCAGACCGCCCGTATCGGGCAGGCTGCCCCGCACCGCGTCCGCAGACCCCCGTACCCCGCCCATCTGAGCCGCCCCGCCCGCACCCGAGCCCGAAATCAGGGCACCGCGTGCCGATCGCTTTGGCACCGCGTGCCGACTTTGACCCCCGGTCTTTGATCGATCATCGATCAGACTTACAGTCGATGGTATGACCGAAGCCGTACACCGCACCCGTCCGAGCGAGCTCGACCAGCTCCCGGACCGCGACCCGCAGGAGACCGCCGAATGGCGTGAGTCCCTGGATGCCGTCACGCGTCACGCCGGCCCCGAACGGGCCGCCCAGCTGGTGCGCCGCACTGTCGAGCACGCCGCGAACTCCGGGCTGGACGTGCCCGGGCTGCTGCAGACCCCGTACGTGAACTCCATCCCCACCGCCGTCGAGCCCGAGCTGCCCGGCGATCCGGAGCTGGAGTCCCGGATCACCGCGTGGAACCGGTGGAACGCCGCCGCGATGGTGACCCGCGGCTCGAAGCTCGGCGTAGGCGGCCACATAGCCACCTTCGCCTCGGCCGCCTGGCTGTACGAGATCGGCTTCAACCACTTCTTCCACGGGAAGGAGGCCGACGGCTCCGGCGACCAGCTCTACATCCAGGGCCACGCCTCCCCCGGCATCTACGCCCGCGCCTTCCTGGACGGGCGGCTGACCGAGGAGAACCTCGACAACTTCCGGCAGGAGGCCGGCGGCAAGGGCCTTCCGTCCTACCCGCACCCGCGCCGGCTGCCGTGGCTGTGGGAGTTCCCCACCGTCTCCATGGGCCTCGGCCCGCTCTCCGCGATCTACCAGGCGCGCTTCAACCGCTATCTGACCAACCGCGGCATCAAGGACGTCTCCGCCTCGCACGTGTGGGCGTTCCTCGGCGACGGCGAGATGGACGAGCCCGAGTCGACGGCCGCCCTCGCGCTGGCGGCCCGCGAGGGCCTGGACAACCTGACCTTCGTCATCAACTGCAACCTGCAGCGCCTCGACGGCCCGGTCCGCGCCAACTTCAAGATCGTGCAGGAGCTGGAGGCCCAGTTCCGCGGCGCCGGCTGGAACGTCGTGAAGTCCCTGTGGGGCTCCGCCTGGGACGAGCTGTTCCTGCTCGACGTCTCCGGCGCGCTGGTGGGCCGGCTCCGCGAGGTGCCGGACGCCCAGTTCCAGACGTACCAGACGCGTGACGTCGCCTACATCCGCGAGCACTTCTTCGGCGCCAGTGCCGAGCTGCGCGAGCTGGCGAAGCTGCTCACCGACGCCAAGATCTCCGAGTGCTTCCACACCTCCCGCGGCGGCCACGAGGCCCGCAAGGTGTACGCGGCGTACCGCGCGGCGCTCGACTTCAAGGGCGCGCCGACGGTGATCCTGGCGCAGACCGTCAAGGGCTACACCCTGGGCGGCGGCTTCGAGTCGAAGAACGCCAACCACCAGATGAAGAAGCTGTCGAACGACGAGTTCAAGGCGATGCGCGACCGGCTCGGCCTGCCGATCCCGGACAGCGCCTTCGTCGACGGCCAGGTCCCCTACGGCCACCCGGGCGCCGACTCCCCCGAGGTGCGCTACCTCCAGGAGCGCCGCGCCGCCCTCGGCGGCCCCGCCCCGGCCCGCCGCACGCACCCGCTGCCCGCGCTGCCCGAGCCGTCGGAGCGCGCGTTCCAGGCCGTGTACAAGGGCTCCGGCTCGCAGGACGTCGCCACCACCATGGCGTTCGTCCGGCTGATGAAGGACCTCATGCGGGACAAGGAGACCGGCCGCCGCTGGGTGCCGATCGTCCCCGACGAGGCCCGCACCTTCGGCATGGAGTCGCTGTTCCCGTCGGCCGGCATCTACTCGCCGCTGGGCCAGACGTACGAGCCGGTCGACCGCGACCAGCTGATGTACTACAAGGAGGCCAAGGACGGCCAGATCCTCAACGAGGGGATCACCGAGGCCGGCGCCATGGCCGACTTCATCGCCGCCGCCAGCGCGTACTCCACGCACGGCGAGACGATGATCCCGTTCTACATCTTCTACTCGATGTTCGGCTGGCAGCGGACCGGCGACCAGATGTGGCAGCTCGCCGACCAGCTCGGCAAGGGCTTCATCGTCGGCGCCACGGCCGGCCGTACGACCCTGACGGGCGAGGGCCTGCAGCACGCCGACGGGCACTCGCACCTGATCGCGGCCACGAACCCGGCGTCGCTGAACTACGACCCGGCGTTCGCGTACGAGATCGCGGTGATCGTCAAGGACGGCCTCAGGCGCATGTACGGGGCCAGCCCCGAGGACGTCTTCTACTACCTCACCGTCTACAACGAGCCCAAGCCCCAGCCGGCCATGCCGGAGGGCGTCGAGGAGGGCATCCTCAAGGGGCTCTACCGCTTCAAGGTCTCCGACCTCACCGATGCCGAGGCGCCGCGCACCCAGCTGCTGGCCTCCGGCACCGCCATCCACTGGGTGCTCGACGCCCAGAAGCTGCTCGCCGAGGAGTGGGGTGTCGCGGCCGACGTCTGGTCCGCCACCTCCTGGAGCGAGCTGCGCCGCGATGCCCTGTCCTGTGACGCGGCGCAGCTGAAGGGTGAAGACCGGGTCCCGTACGTCACCCGTGCCCTGGAGGGCGCGCGTGGCCCGGTCCTCGCCGTCAGCGACTGGATGCGGCAGGTCCCCGACCAGATCGCCCAGTGGGTGCCCGGCGACTACACCTCGCTCGGCACGGACGGCTTCGGCCTCTCCGACACCCGCGACGCGGCCCGCCGCCACTTCGGCGTGGACGCCCAGTCGATCGCCGTCGCGGCGCTCGCCCAGCTGGCGCGGCGCGGCGAGGTCAAGCCGGAGACGGTGGCCGAGGCGGCCGCCAAGTACGGCCTGGCGTGAGCCGATAACGCACCGCGGGGGCTGCCGGGATTCCCGGTGGCCCCCTGCGTGCGTCTCGGGCGCGCACCCCGCCGGAGGCGCTCAGCCGTACAGCTGCGCCGCCTCCCGCAGCGCCCGGGCGACGCGGTCGCGCAGCTGCGGCGGGGCGAGGATCTCGGCGTCCGGGGCGAGGCCGAGCAGCTGGTCGTACGCCACGTCCAGCGACTCCACGGCCAGGACGGCCGTGACCCGGCCCCCCTCGTCGGGCTCGCCCGCCTCCCGGAGCGCCTCCAGGGCCGCGGCCCGGTCGGTGCGGTCGGGCAGCCGCCGTACGCCGGCGGGCGTCAGGCGCAGCGTCACCCGCTCACGCAGCAGCGAGCGGGCGAAGGCGGCGGCGCGCTCCGCCCAGAACGCGGGGAGGTCGAAGTCCGCCTCGCGCTCGAAGACGGTGCCGGTCTCGGCGGCCTCCTCCACGCGCTCGACGCGGTAGACGCGGAAGCCCGCACCCGTGAGGGCACCGGCCACGCGCGCCACCAGGTACCAGACCCCGGCCTTCAGGACCAGCCCGTACGGCTCCAGTTCCCGCCGTACCGCCTCCTCCCCCGGCCGCCTCCGGTACGCCACCGACAGCCGCGCGTCCGCCCACACCGCCCGCGCCACCTCCGGCAGCAGCGGCGGCGTCGGCGGCTCCCGCCACCAGCCGGGCGCGTCCAGATGGAAGCGCTGCGCCGCGCTGTCCTGGGCGTCGCGCAGTTCGGGCAGCAGCGCAGCGGAGACCTTCAGCCGGGCCGCCGAGGCGGTGTCGCCGAGCCCCATCTCCCGCAGCGCGCCGGGCACACCGGAGAGGAACAGCGCCTCCGCCTCGCTCCGCCCGAGCCCCGTCAGCCGGGTCCGGTAGCCGCCGACGAGCCGGTAGCCGCCCACCCGGCCCCGGTCGGCGTACACCGGCACCCCGGCCTCGGAGAGGGCCTGTACGTCCCGCTGGACGGTCCGCTCGGACACCTCCAGCACCTCGGCCAGCTCCGTGCCCGTCATGCTGCCGCGCGCCTGCAGCAGCAGGACGAGGTGGATGAGCCGGGCGGCGCGCATGACGGCAACGATGCCACGCGGTACCGACAACCCGTCAGCGGTAGTCCGCGGCGTCCGGCTGCTCGCCCGCGAAGACGCGGGAGAAGTACCCCCACGCGTCCGGCCGCGATCCGTCGACGTCCGTGAAGCCGTACTCCTTCGCCAGCTGCCCGCTGGAGAGCGATCGGCCGTTCCACCGCGCCCGGTCGTGGTCGCAGGCGAGCGCGGCGACCGCCCGGCCGACCAGCGCGGGGGTCTCCGCGATCGCGAAGTGCGGCTCCTTCGCGACGGCGTCGCGCCAGTTCTCCTCGGTGACGCCGAAGTTGTCGAGCATCTGCTCCGAGCGCAGGAAGCCCGGCGTGACGGACACCGCCGTACCGCCCGCGTCCTTCAGGTCGTGGCTGAGGTTGAACGCCATCCGGATCGGGGCGTTCTTCGCCAGGTCGTAGTAGAACTGGTCGCGGTAGCCCTTGTTGGACTCCGCCGTGCCGTCGGTCACCTCGACGACCAGCCCGCCCGGCCGGCGGACCAGCAGCGGCAGGGCGTAGTGGCTGGTGATGATGTGGCTGCGCACGCTGAGCTCCAGCATCCGCAGTCCGCGCGACAGCTCGATCTCCCACATCTTCTTCCCGAACTCGATCAGGTGCTCGCCGCCCCAGATGTCGTTCACCAGCACGTCGAGCCGGCCCTGCTCGCGGTCGATGCGCGCGGTGACCGCCGCGACCTGCTCCGGGTCGAGGTGGTCCGCGGGTACGGCGATGCCGTGGCCGCCCGCCGCGTCGACGAGTTCGGCCGTCTCCTCGATGGTCTCGGTCGTACGGCCGACCTCGCTCACCTTCTCGCGTGTGGTGCGCCCCGTCGCGTACACGGTCGCCCCGGCCGCACCGAGCGCCACGGCGATCGCGCGGCCGGCACCGCGGGTCGCTCCGGCCACGAGGGCGACCTTTCCGTCCAGTTTCTTCTCCGCTTGAGAACCCATGGACCGAGCATCTCCGGGAATCCCGACAACCTCTGTCAGGGTTTACGAACCCGGCCGGCGTGTCCGCGGCCGTACCCCCGGTGTGCGAAGAGCGTGACGAATCCCGGTACTCCGCGTGCGCGACCGGCGCCCAGGCCCGATCCTGGGCAGGTGATGCACGAGGAGGAGTTCTGGGAGCTGATCGACAGTACCCGCGAGGCGTCGGAGGGCGACCCCGACGACCATGCGGACCTGCTCGTCGAGCGGCTGACGCAGCTCGACCCCGACTCCGTCCTGGACTTCGCCCGGCACTTCGAGTCCCGGATGAACCGCTCGTACCGCTGGGATGTGTGGGGCGCGGCCTGGGTGCTGCTGGACGGGGCGAGCGACGACGCCTTCGACTCGTTCCGGTGCTGGCTGATCGGCCAGGGGCGGGAGGTCTTCGAGGGCGCGCTGCACGAGCCGGACGACCTGGCCGATCTGCTCGACGACTTCGACGAGGAGGCGGACGGTGAGGCGGAGGCCCTCGGTTACGCGTCGGACGAGGCGTACGAGCAGCTGACGGGTCTCGAGGCGCCCGGCCTGGACCTGCCGCCCCCGCCGCGGGAGCCGCTGGGCACGCCGGTGGACTTCGAGAGCGATCGCGCTCTGGCGGAACGATTCCCCAAACTCTGGGACCAGTACCGGGAGGAGTGAGGGCGGGGGCGGCTCAGACGGAGGGCGGGGTCAGCGCAGGCGGAGCCCCATCAGTACGTCGTCCACCCAGTGCCCCTCCAGCCAGAACTCCCCCGGCAGCACCCCCTCCACCACGTACCCCTCCGACTCGTACAGCGTGCGGGCGGGCGCGTTGTGCCCGAGCACGCGCAGTGTCAGCCGGACGGCTCCCTGGCGCCGGGCCAGTTCGGCGGCGGCCCGCAGCAGCGCCCGGCCCATGCCCTCGCCGCGCGCCCATTCGTCCACGGCCAGGCCCTGGATCTGGCGTACGTGCGCGTTGCTGGGCAGGTTCGTGGGGGGCGCCACCCGGATGTATCCGGCCACCCCGCCGTCGTCGGTCTCGGCGACCAGATAGTCCTGCGGTCTGTGTCCGCCGTCGAAGAACGGGGCGTACGGCGGCTGGGGCTTGGGCGCGACGGCGTGCAGCGGCGACCAGGTGCGCACGTCGAGGTCGGTGAGTGCGCGCTCGTCGGAGTACTCGGCGGGGCGTATGCGGAATCGGGCCACCGATTCACTCTGCCACGCCGCTTCCCATCCGTGCAGGGCTCCTCACCCGGGCGCCCGGCACGGCAGGATGTCCCCATGCGTATCGCCATCACCGGGACTTCGGGTCTCCTCGGCTCCGCTCTCTCCCGCTCGCTGACCGCCGACGGGCACGACGTGGTGCGGCTGGTGCGGCGTGAGCCCGCGGCGCCGGACGAGGTGCGGTGGGATCCGGCGCGGGGGTACGTCGACACCGCCGGGCTGACGGGGTGCGACGGCTTCGTCCATCTGGCGGCGAAGAGCATCACGATGCAGCGGTGGACGCCGGCGGTGAAGAAGGCGCACTGGGACAGCCGCGTGCACGGCACGGCGGCCGTCGCGGAGGCGCTCGCGGCGCTGGACTCGCCGCCGCGGGTGTTCGTGTGCGGCAGCGCGATCGGCTACTACGGCGACACGGGCGACCGCCGTACGGACGAGAGCGCGCCGCCCGGCGAGGGGTTTCTGGCCGACATGGTGCAGGCGTGGGAGGCGGCGGCCGCGCCCGCGCAGGAGGCCGGGATCCGCACGGTGTTCGCCCGCAGCGGGCTGGTGGTCTCGCGCAAGGGAGGCGCGTGGGGGAAGCTCTTCCCCATCTTCAAGGCGGGGCTGGGCGGCCGGATCGGCGACGGCCGCCAGTACTGGAGCTTCATCTCACTGCACGACCACGTCGCCGCGATGCGGCACCTCATCGACACGGACTGGCTCTCGGGCGCGGTGAACCTGACGGCCCCGGAGCCGGTCACCAACCGCGAGGTGACGGCGGCGATGGGCCGCGTCCTGCACCGCCCGACGGTCTTCGCGGTCCCGGGCCCACTGCTGAAGCTGGCGGTCGGCGACTTCGCCAACGACATGCTGGGCAGCCAGCGAGTACTCCCGTCCCGCCTCGACGAATCAGGCTTCACCTTCGCGTTCCCCACGGTAGACCAGGCAATCCGCGCAGTGGCATAGCCCCACACCGAGCAACCCGCGGGGTGGCGTAGCCCGCCACCGGGCAACCCGCGCAGTGGCACAGCCCCGCACCAGGCAACCCGCACATGGGCGCACCCCTGCCCCGCACCAGGCATCAGGGCAAGGGGCCGAATCCCAGCCCGGCCGGCGTTTGAGGCCGAGGCGCGCAGCGCCGACAACGCCCGCCGCCAGGCATCAGGGCGAGGGGCCCAAAACCAGCCCGGCCGGCGTTTGAGGCCGAGCGCCGTCCAGGCGCGAGAAGCGGGCGCAGCCCGCAAAGGGGGCCCGGGGGCGAAGCCCCCGCAACGCAACGCGACGCGGCACCGCGACCCGCCCCGCGCGCCCACCGTGCTGCGATGCACGGACCGTGCGCGACTGACCCCCGGCCAAAAAACGACTTACGGTCACACCGACTCGGGTAGCAGACACCCGAGTTGGGCATGAAACAGGCGCCATAGCGCACCAAAGGGCGCCGAACAGTGACTCCACACCCCCCGGGAGGAACCGTGCCGAGCAGCGCACGCCGAACACACAGGGGCGGCCCCCACCGGCGGGCCGACGTCGTGATCGTGGGCTCCGGGATCTCCGGCCTCGCCGCCGCACAGCACCTGACCAGAGCGGGGGTCGACGTCGTCGTGCTGGAGGCGGGCGACCGGATCGGCGGCCGCATGGCCACGGACACCGTGGACGGCTTCCGCCTCGACCGGATGCCCCAGCTGCTCAACACCTCCTACCCGGAGCTCGCCCGTACGCCCGCACTCGACGCCCTCCCGCTGCGCACGTTCCCCGGCGGCGTGGTCGTCACCGTGGACGGACGCCGCCACCAGCTCGCGCCCACCCGCCTGATCGGAGGCACCGGGGGCGCACAGGTGACCGCCCGCGCCCTCGCGAGCATGGCGCGTGCGCCCCTGGGCGGCGTACTGCACCACGCCCGCTTCACGACGGCCCTGGCAAGGCTGGCGATCGTGCCCGTACCCCGGCTGCTGGCCCGCCCGGAGCACACCGCCGCCCGGGCACTGGCCGACCGTGGTCTGGACCCGCTCGTCAAACCGCTGCTGACCGCCCTGCTCAGCGACCCCGACCTGGGCACGTCGAGCCGCGGTATGGACCTCGCCCTGCGCAGCTTCGCGCTGGGCGCGCCCTGCCTCCCCGAGGGCGGGGCGGACACCCTCCCCCGGCTGCTCGCGGCGACCCTGCCGCGCGGCGCGGTCCGCACGGGGGTGCGCGCGGCGGCCGTCTCCACCACCACCGTGACCACCCGGGACCACGGCACCCTCGACTGCCGGGCGGTGCTCGTCGCCACGGGCGCGCGGGCGGCGGCCGAGCTGCTCCCCGGCCTTCGGCTGCCGGCTTTCCACCCGGTCTCGATCCTGCACCACACCACTGACACCGCGCCCTCCGGCGACGCCGCCCTGCTGCTTCCGGGCCCGGACGACGGCCCCGTCGCCCACACCATGGTGACCAGCCGGGTCGACCCCACCCGCGCGCCCGCGGGCAAGGTCCTCATCACCTCGACGGTGCTGGGCGTCACCTCGCGCGAGCCGCTCGGCGTACTGGACAAGCAGGTCCGTACGCATCTGGGCCGTCTGCACCGCACCTCCGCCCAGCGCTGGGAGCTGGTCGGCGCCCACCACGAACCCGACGCCGTCCCCGTGATGGCGCCCCCGCACGACGTGCACCGGCCGGTGCGGATGCTGTGCGGGCTGTACGTCTGCGGCGACCACCGCGACACCTCCACCCCGCAGGGCGCCCTGTACTCCGGGCGGCGCGCGGCGGAGGCCCTGTTGCGGGACGTGGGCGTGTTACGACGCGGCGGCGAACTGGGCCCGTTACCGGCGGCGGCGTAACACCACGCACCCGCCCCCGAAAACCCCGAGGGGCGCCCCACAGGGCGCCCCCACCGGCGTAGACCTCCCAAGCGGACCAAGCGCGCCCCCTACCGCGCCCCCGCCCCCGCCCCCGCGAGCGCCGCCGTACGGTCGCGGTACGCGCGCACCGGCGCCGCGTCCCGGTACGGCTCCAGCCGGCGCTCGAAGTCCCGCACGTACTCCGTCGCCCGCGCCGAGCGCATCTCCGCCGCGGCCTGCGCCGCCTCCGCGCCCACGCTGCACGCCGTGTCCAGCTCGCCCAGCCCCAGCCGCGCCGAGGCCAGCACCACCCGGCAGAACAGCCGGCTGCGGGCGAACCCCGGGCCGCGCAGCTGCAGCGAGCGCTCGGCGTGCTGGGCCGCCGCCCGGTACTGCTGCAGGTCCCGGTGGCAGTGCCCGAACTCGTCGGCCAGCTGTGCCTCGTCGAAGAACCGCGCCCAGTAGGGCACCTCGTCCCCCGGCCGCGCCGTCTCCAGCGCCCGCTCCGCCCGCGCGAGGGACGCCGTGCACGCCCGCACCTCCCCCAGTACGCCGTGCCCGCGCGCCTCCGCCGCGTGCAGCAGCGCCTGTACGACGGGCGGCACCCCGCTGCCCGCCCCCTGCTGCGCCACCCGCGCCAGCTGCACGGCCTCGCGCCCGTGCCCGAGGTACACCGCCTGCCGGCTCATGGTGACCAGCACGTACGCCCCGTACGCCCGGTCGCCGGCCGCCTGCGCCAGGCGCAGCGCCTGCACGAAGTAGCGCTGCGCGAGACCGTGGGCGGCGATGTCGTACGACGTCCAGCCGGCCAGCCGGGTCAGGTCCGCGGTGGCGGAGAAGAGCCGGCGTCCGGTGGCCTCGTTGTACGAGCCGCGCAGCATCGGCTCGGTCTCGTGCTCCAGGTACCGCACGAGCGCCTGCCGGGCGTGCCCGCCGCCGTACGCGTGGTCCAGCGCCCGGAACAGCTCCCCCACGCTGCGCAGGGCGGCGATGTCCCCCTGGGTGACCCGCTGCCCCGGCAGCCGGTCCACGGACGCGTGCTCCCCGCCGCGTCCGCGCGCCCCCGGCCCGCGCAGCTGCGCCGGCACCCGCGCCGGCTCCGCGGGCGGGCCCTCGCCGCGCGCGACGCGTTCGTCGGGGCGCCCGATGAGCCAGTCCCGGCTGGGCACCACGAGCCCGGCGGGGGTGAACGCGATCTTCCGCAGCTCCGCCTGGCTGCCGGTGTCCTTGCGCCACAGCCCGCTGACGATGTCCACCGCCTCGGCCGGCGAGGCCGCGAACTCCAGTCCCGCGTAGACCGGCGCGCACGCGTCCAGTCCGAGGTCCTGGGCGGTGAGCCGGCGGCCCAGCCGGCGGGTGAAGACCTCGGCGATCAGGGCCGGTGTCGTGCCGCGCGGCTGCTGCCCGCGCAGCCAGCGCGTCACGGAGGTCTTGTCGTATCGGAGGTCGAGTCCGTGCTCCAGTCCGAGCTGGTCGACTCTCCTGGCCAGCCCGGCGTTGGAGAACCCGGCCTCGGCGATGAGCGCGGAGAGCTGGCGGTTAGGAGTGCGCTGTGAGGGTCGTTCCGTCGTCACCTGTCGGATCTCCTGCCTGGCCTCGTAGAACGGCGTGAATTTAGCTACCCAGGACGCCCCCATCGCCACCTTCGTCCCTTATTCATCCGATCGTGTGAGGAGACCCGCCGCAGGGATCCCTTAGCGGCCCGCCGTACAGTGGCTGAGGGGCTCGTCCCCGCGAGCCGCGAACCGACCATGAGAGGTCACCGTGTCCACACTCAGCTTCGTCCACCTGGGCTTCGGCGAGGACGCCGTCGAGTACCAGGAGGCCTGGCAGGAGCAGCGCCGGGTGCACGCGGCGCGCTTCGCGGACGAGACCGGGGACACGGTCCTGCTGCTGGAGCACCCGCCGGTGTACACGGCCGGGCGGCGCACGGCGGACAACGAGCGGCCCCTGGACGGCACCCCGGTCGTCGACGTCGACCGCGGCGGCAAGATCACCTGGCACGGCCCGGGCCAGCTCGTCGGCTACCCGATCCTCAAGCTCCCCCGCCCCGTGGACGTCGTCGCCCATGTGCGGCGGCTGGAGGAGGCCCTGATCCGCGCCTGCGCCGAGTTCGGGGTGGAGACCACCCGCGTCGAGGGCCGCTCCGGTGTCTGGGTGCTGGGCGATCCGGTCGAGGAGCGCCCCGCGCTCGGCGGCCTCTCCCTGGACTTCGACCCCCGTCTGCAGGACGACGAGTACGACCCCCGGATGGCCGGCCCCGAGTACGCCCCGTCCAACGCGGGCCAGCGCGGCGAGGACCGCAAGCTGGCGGCGATCGGCATCCGCGTCGCGAAGGGCGTGACGATGCACGGCTTCGCCCTGAACTGCGACCCGGACAACACCTGGTTCGACCGCATCGTCCCCTGCGGCATCCGCGACGCGGGCGTGACCTCCCTCTCCAACGAGCTGGGAAGAGACGTACCGGTCACGGAGGTTCTCCCTGTTGTGGAGAAGTACCTGCGCGAGGTCCTGGAGTCCGCCGAGCCCCTGCCGCGGGCCGTCTGACGCTGGGTCCCCGTCGGGACAGACCCACACAACACAAGGCGTACTCTGGTATCCGCCGAAGAATCGAAAGCTGAGGAGCCCGGACGTGTCCGCTGTCGCACCCGACGGTCGCAAGATGCTCCGCCTGGAGGTCCGGAACAGCCAGACCCCCATCGAGCGCAAGCCCGAGTGGATCAAGACCCGGGCGAAAATGGGCCCCGAGTACAACGCGCTGCGCAAGCTCGTCAAGGACGAGGGCCTGCACACGGTGTGCCAGGAGGCGGGCTGTCCCAACATCTTCGAGTGCTGGGAGGACCGCGAGGCGACCTTCCTCATCGGCGGTGAGCAGTGCACCCGTCGCTGCGACTTCTGCCAGATCGACACCGGCAAGCCCGCCGACCTCGACCGCGACGAGCCGCGCCGGGTCGCCGAGTCCGTCCAGCAGATGGGCCTGAAGTACGCCACGATCACCGGCGTCGCCCGCGACGACCTCGAGGACGGCGGCGCCTGGCTGTACGCCGAGACCGTGCGCCAGATCCACGGCGCGATGCCGGACACCGGCGTCGAGCTGCTGATCCCCGACTTCAACGCCGTACCGGAGCAGCTGGCCGAGGTCTTCTCGTCCCGCCCGGAGGTCCTGGCGCACAACGTCGAGACCGTGCCGCGGATCTTCAAGCGCATCCGCCCCGCCTTCCGCTACGAGCGCTCCCTGGAGGTCATCACCCGCGCCCGCGAGGCCGGACTGGTGACGAAGTCGAACCTGATCCTGGGCCTCGGCGAGGAGCGCGAGGAGGTCAGCCAGGCGCTGCGCGACCTGTACGACGCGGGCTGCGAGCTGATCACCATCACCCAGTACCTGCGCCCGACCCCGCGCCACCACCCCGTGGAGCGCTGGGTGAAGCCCGAGGAGTTCGTCGAGCTGCAGCAGGAGGCGGAGGAGATCGGCTACGCCGGTGTCATGTCCGGCCCCCTCGTGCGTTCGTCGTACCGTGCGGGCCGCCTGTACAAGCAGGCGGTGGAGCGCCGCGCCCAGTCCGCGGCGTAACGCCACGACGCCAGACGAAGGCCGGTGACCGTAACAGCGGACACCGGCCTTTTATGGGTGTTTGACCGACTGGTCACGCCCTGGTAACACCCGTAGGTGAGCATGGAGGCCGGGAGCGCCGCTGCTCCCGCCTCACACAGACGTGACGGCCGGGGCGCCGACAGCATCCGGCCAGCAGTTCGGGGAGGGGAAGGAACATGCAGCCGGCACTCGCACGTACCACCAACGTCACGGACACCCTGCGCGCGATCGAGAGGGTCCTGCTGCGCGCCGGCCAGAGCACGGCCAGGCGCAACGCCTGGAACGCGGTGCTCGAGGACCGCCGCCGGGCCCGGGACCGCCGGGAGACGGAGCAGGCGATGCGGTCGACCGCGAGGAGCCTCCCGAGTAGGTGACGAGGGCCACGGCTCCCCCCGGGGCGCGGCCCACGTAGAATTCTCGACATGGCCACCGCATCCCCCGAGAACAGCCCCGGGCGTCTGAAGCAGATCGCCCTGACGTACAAGATGACCAAGAAGGCCGATCGCACGATCGGTCTGTGGATCGCCGGTACCGGCATCCTGATCCTGGGTGCCCTGCTGGGCATCGGATTCGCCATCGGTCATCCGGTCTACCTGGGCATTCTCGGCGCGCTGCTGGCCCTGCTGGGCATGGCGATCGTCTTCGGCCGGCGGGCCGAGCGCGCCGCCTTCGGCCAGATGGAGGGGCAGCCGGGCGCCGCCGCGGCCGTCCTGGACAACATGAAGCGCCAGTGGACGGTCACCCCCGCCGTGGCGATGAACCGCAACCAGGACGTCGTCCACCGCGCCGTCGGCAAGGCGGGCATCGTGCTGGTCGGCGAGGGCAACCCGAACCGGGTGAAGAGCCTGCTGGCCGCCGAGAAGAAGAAGATGGCGCGGATCGTCGCCGACGTGCCCGTACACGACGTCGTGATGGGCAACGAGGAGGGCCAGGTCCCGCTGAAGAAGCTGCGGACCACCCTGATGAAGCTGCCCCGGGTGCTGACCGGCCAGCAGGTGACCACGGTGAACGACCGCCTGAAGGCGCTCGGCGACCTGATGTCGAACATGCCCATCCCGAAGGGCCCGATCCCGGGCCGCGGCATGCGGATGCCGAAGGGGCAGGGCCGGATGCGCTGAGGCGCTCGCCCGCTGTACGACGTGAAGGGCCGGAGGATGTGATCCTCCGGCCCTTCACGTGTCGCGTGTCACGTGCGCGTGTGTGCGCGTATGCGATCAGATCCGGACCTCGACCGAGCCCGCCAGCCGGTCGTGGAGGCCGCGGGTGTCGCGGTCCCAGACGACCGCCGGGACGACGAGGCACACCAGCGCCGACCGGAGCACCGAGCGCACGAAGCCGAGGCGCGCCCCGCCGGCGCCGATGACCCGGATGCGCAGCAGACGCTTACCCGGAGTGACACCGATGGTGCCCACGGTGAGCGACGCGAGGACGAAGTAAACCCCGAGGGTCCATGCGGAGAGTGAAGACGGTTCGCCGGCAGCGAACAGGCCGTATGCGATCACCCAGCACAGCACCCAGTCGATGTAGAGCGCGGCGATGCGCCTGCCGACCGGGGCGACGGACCCCGGCCCCTCCTTCGGCAGCCCCAGCTGCTCACCGCGGTACCCGAAGTCGACGCCCATCGACTCCGCCGCTGCCCGGGGCCCGGAGAGCCATGAACCCACTGCCTGACGCTTGTCCATCTCAGCCACACGTCCACGGTACGCGCCCCGCCGGAAAACCCCGACGCCCGGGTATCGCTGCCGGGCTCGCGGGGCCAGGCTGGTTAACATCGTCGAAACAAACGGGTCATGCCCGAGAAATCCCGTGAATCTAAGGTCAGGGCGGGCATGCCACCGCACTGGCGTGCCGAAGCGCCGCAATCCCGATCGCATCCGCGCACCGGGACAAGGAGGAGTTGGATGTTCCAGAACGCCGAGGATGCCAAGAAGTTCATCGCGGACAACGGCATCAAGTACATCGATGTCCGTTTCTGCGATCTTCCCGGCATCATGCAGCACTTCACGGTGCCGGTCGAGGCCTTCGACCCGGCCGAGACGCTGATGTTCGACGGTTCGTCGATCCGCGGCTTCCAGGCCATCCACGAGTCCGACATGGCGCTGGTCCCGGACCTGTCGACGGCCCGCGTGGACCCGTTCCGCGAGGAGAAGCACCTCAACATCAACTTCTTCATCCACGACCCGATCACCGGCGAGCAGTACAGCCGTGACCCGCGGAACGTGGCGAAGAAGGCCGAGGCCTACCTCGCCTCCTCCGGCATCGCCGACACCGCGTACTTCGGCCCCGAGGCCGAGTTCTACGTCTTCGACAGCGTCCGCTTCGAGACCACCGCGAACCGCGCCTTCTACGAGATCGACTCCGAGGCCGGCGCCTGGAACACCGGCGCCCTCGAGGACGGCGGCAACCGCGGCTACAAGGTCCGCTACAAGGGCGGCTACTTCCCGGCCCCGCCGGTCGACCACTTCGCCGACCTGCGCGCGGAGATCTCCTCCGAGCTGATCAAGTCGGGTCTGGAGGTCGAGCGCCAGCACCACGAGGTCGGCACGGCCGGCCAGGCGGAGATCAACTACAAGTTCAACACGCTGCTGGCCGCCGCCGACGACCTGATGCTCTTCAAGTACATCGTGAAGAACGTCGCCTGGCGCAACGGCAAGACCGCGACCTTCATGCCGAAGCCGATCTTCGGCGACAACGGCTCCGGCATGCACGTCCACCAGTCGCTGTGGACGAACGGCGACCCGCTGTTCTACGACGAGCAGGGCTACGCGGGCCTGTCGGACACCGCCCGCTACTACATCGGCGGCATCCTGAAGCACGCCCCGTCCCTCCTCGCGTTCACCAACCCGACGGTGAACTCGTACCACCGCCTGGTCCCGGGCTTCGAGGCTCCGGTGAACCTGGTCTACTCGCAGCGCAACCGCTCCGCGGCGATCCGCATCCCGATCACGGGCGCCAACCCGAAGGCCAAGCGCATCGAGTTCCGCGCCCCGGACCCGTCCTCGAACCCGTACCTCGCCTTCTCGGCGCTGCTGCTGGCGGGCCTGGACGGCATCAAGAACAAGATCGAGCCCGCCGAGCCGGTCGACAAGGACCTCTACGAGCTCGCCCCCGACGAGCACGCGAACGTCCCCCAGGTCCCGACGTCCCTCCCGGCTGTCCTGGACGCCCTGGAGGCGGACCACGAGTACCTCCTCGCGGGCGGCGTCTTCACCCCGGACCTGATCGAGACCTGGATCGACTACAAGCGCACGAACGAAATCGCCCCGATCCAGCTGCGCCCGCACCCGCACGAGTTCGAGATGTACTTCGACATCTAGGATCGCCGCAGGTCAGAGCGGGTATCCACCACTCTGGGCCGTCTACGGGCCGTGGGCCGTGCTCTTCCAACGCGGAAGGGCGCGGCCCACGGGTCGTTTCGGGGGTGATCTATGCGGCGTCGTCGGTCGCAGCTCGCCGGAACGAGGCGTCAATCGCCCGCCGGGCCCGATCCTGGCTGTTCGGCAGCAGGTGGGTGTAGGTGCGCAGCGTGAAGCCTGGATCCGAGTGCCCCAGGTATTCAGCCAGGGCCTTGATGCTCTCGCCGGCGTCGAGGAGCACGGATGCGTAGAAGTGCCTCAGGGCATGCATGCCGTGCTCGCGTGAGGGCTCGAAGCGCTGACCCGGCTGTCGAGGCGGGATGACGCCGGCCGATACGAGGGCAGGCTTCCAGAGGTACATGTTGAAGTAGTTCCGGTTCAGCGCCGTCTTTTCTCGCGTGTAGAAGAGGAGCGACGCGGTGACCGGCGGGCCGTCAGGCGTCTTCCACGGCAGCGTGACTGCCAGGGGCGGCCGGCGGGTGATGTGCTCCGCCAGCGCGAACGACACAACATCGGGTAGAGGCACGTCACGGAGCTTGCCGCCCTTCGGCGGAGCAAAGACGAGCTGCGCTTTCACCATCTTCACCTGACGAACGACGTGCACCACTCCCCCGAGGAAGTCCACCTCATCCACGGCCAGGCCGAAGACCTCACCCTGTCGCAGCCCGCATCCAGCTCCGACATCAACCGTGCCCCGGAAGGCGTCCGGCAGCCCAGCCCGCACGGCGAACACCCTCGCGTGGGTCCACGGGATCACCTTCCGAGGATCTAGCTTCGGGGCTCGAACCGACCCAGCACGGCACGGATTTCTGCGGATGATCCCATCATCCACGGCAGCCGCGAACACCGCCGAGACGTTGGCAAAGATCACCCGTTGATAGGAGGCAGCGAGACCCGCTTCCTGGAGCACACGCGCCCAATGTCGAATGGTGCCCGGCTGGAAGGCGCGCATCGATCGCGAGCCGATGTGCGGGAAGACATGGAGCCGGAACCGGACCTCCATGATGTCGATGGTGGAAACGTCGGCCGTCTGCGATGCCAGCCACTCGGTCGCGTACTGCTGGAACGTGACCTTGCCTGCGTTCGGATCAACATACTCATCACGCGACATGTCCGCCGCGATCTCTGCCAGCCAGGACTCCGCCCGGCGCTTCTGCCGATCGGGGAAGCTCTTGGACTTCTCGGTGCCGTCCGGGCCGACGTACCGGGCGCGGTAGCGCAGGCCCGTGCCGTAGCGATCGGACTTGACCTTGCGCGGTTTGCCGTCAGGGCCGGTTTCGGTCTTGTACCAGCGGTCTTGGATGTGTCCGGCCATCAGGCAGCCTCCATCAGCTGCGTGACCACCCAGCGGCGTACGTCCTCGGGGTCGTAGCGCACATGCCGGCCGACACGGAAGCCGCGGGGACCGATGCGCTTGCGGCGCCAGGCGTAGACCGTCTCCAGCGGCACCCCGAACAGGTCCGCCAGGTCCACAGGGGTCAGGTAGCGCTCAGGCAGCCTGCGCGTAGTCATCCCAGCCCACCTCCCACCGGTCGAGATCGGCCATCGCCTCGCGTGCGATCTCGCGGTTCAGCCGGATGTCCTCGGCGATCGACGCGGCCAGCCAGGACTCCCCAGGGGTGTGGCCCTGTCCGGCGTAGGTGAAGTGGGCGAGCACCATCGTGGAGCCCTCCGCATCGTCCAGGTCCTCGGACAGGCCCCGTTCGCGGCGTTCCTGGCGCGCGCGGTAGTCGGCCCGGACCTGGCGCAGGGCACCCAGGGTGGTGGAGTAGTGGCGGGACTTGGTGGAGAAGTGGCCCCGGAAGCCGAGCATGTGTGCCCAGTGCGCGAGCAGCCGATCCGGGTAGGCTCCGTCCAGCTCCCAGCACGCTTCGATCAGGCTCCGGGTGTGCGCCGGTAACGGCAGCTTGTCCAGCTCTGCCAGTTCACCGATCCGGTGATCTACGGTCCCCGTGGTCTCCGCTGCCTTGGTGGCGTACTTCGCGACGTAGGACGCGACCGCCTGTTCGGTCAGCTCCTCATGGCCCAGGGCGCCGATGGGCTGTACGTCGATCTGCGAGCCCCAGCGCAGCACCCGGGCCGGATAGTCGCCGGAAGCGGGAACAGGGACGGAGACGCGCGCGGCAGCGGCCCGGATCGCCTCGTCCAGGAGCGCGAGGGAGGCCCACGCCGGCGGGGCGGTGTCGGAGCCGTCCGGACCGTCCAGGCGCACCACGGCGTGGAAGTGCACGGCGCCCCGCTTTTGGAACTCGGCGACCTTTCCGAAGGAGACCCGGCAGACGTCCGCCAGGGCGGTTTGGGTCAGGCCCGCGCGTGCTGCGATCTCGCGGCGTAAGTAGATCGTGAAGCGGCGCCACAGGTCGCCGGCGAAGTTGTTGAACAACACCGCACCCGCGTAGTCATACCGACCCGGATCGAGCGCCGTGCCCAGCACGGGGTCATCCTCCGGATGGGCGGTGCCGCAGCGGCAGCGCCCAGCGTCGGGCCGGTTGTGCACGGGGCCGAAGGAGGGGGCGGTGAGGGTGGCGAAGACCCGGGGGTGATCCCGCACGACCGGGGAGACGCCCTTGTTCAGGTCCCCGGTGATCCCGGCGCGAATCAGGTGGTAGGTGTCCCCGGCGTAGGTCCAGGCACACGAGGGGCAGCGCGAGGCCCGACGGTTGCCGCAGGCCACCCGGAGCATGCCGCCCGGCTCATGGGCAGTGCTGTAGGCATACAGCACATCCCCGGTGCGCACGTCACGGGTGACGGTCTGGCCCTGAAGGCGGATCGGGTGGGCGCAGCCACCGGTACGGCGAACCTGTTCACGCCAGCGCTCGAACCCCGGCGAGTTCGCCACCCGCAGCAGATCCGCGAGGGTTAACGGGTCGGTGCCCATGGAGGCCGCGACATCGGCCACGGCCTCCGGGGAAACGGGGAAGTGACTCACGCGGCCACCGCCGTGCACGCCTCGACAGCAGGGGTGAGGGTCTGGGCGCGGTAGCCGGGCATCGGCTCGTCCTCGGGGCCGATCTCGACCGGGAACGTGATCTGCGCGAAACCAGAGCACGAACACGGGATCTGCGCGCCGATCGTGCCGGTCACGGACCCGTCATCATCGGTCGCGATGCCCGTGCCGCAGCAGTCACCGCAGACCGGCTCTCCGGTCTCCCAGACGAACGGCTCACCCGCAGCACACACCTGCGGAGCCGACGAGGACACGTCGTGAACGAGCACGCCGAGACCGTCACGCTGGATCCAGCCCCAGTCGGCCCCGTCCGTGCCGCAGGCCATACACGGCGACGGGATCACGATCGCGTCGTCGCGGCGGGAGTCCGGAGCCGTCGCCGGACGGGAACCGAAGTGCTCGTCACGGGGGCAGATCACGTCGCCGTCGTGCGTCAGGACCGACAGGCCGTCGATGTCCACCCGAGTCCAGGCCGGAGCGCGCGTGCCGCAGCCGGGACAGGCTGCCGGACGGCCTAACACATCAAGAAGGTCCAGGCAGGACGGGAACAGGCTGCGCGCGCTGTGGGCGGAACCAGGCATCATGAAAGCTCCCTTCGGGGAGCCGGGGCGGTAACTGCTTGGCGGTAGGGGCCGCCCCGGCGTAACGAGTGTCTCAAGTGTCATAGTACGCTTGGAACTTGGCGCGTCAAGAGTCTTGGGTGACCTGACACGGATTTGGCGATACGCTCGGCTCATGGCCCCCGAGGACACTGCGCCGGCTTCCCAGTTGATTGCCGATCGCCTTCGCGCTCAGATCATCTCGGGATCCCTTGCGCGCGGAGCCAAGCTGCTTTCAGTGCGGGATCTTGCGATTCAAGAAGACGTCGCGCCGGGGACCGCACAGGCCGCGTACGACATCCTCAAGGACGCTGGCCTGATCTACACGAGCCCTGGGCGAGGCACATTCGTTCGCGACGAGTTCGAAGTCCCGCACAAGCCCAACTCCGCCGACTATCAGTCCCTCGCGGCCCAGTTGAGCACGCTCGCCGAGGCTGTCACTCGGCTGACTGGACGCGTCGATGAACTCGAAGAGTCCGTTCGGCATGGCCAAGGCTGATGTGATCGCGGAGGATCACCAGGCGGTCCGACAGCTCACGGACTGCCACCGTCAGCGACTCGATCTGGCTGGCGAGTCTGGCCAGTTCAACCGGACTCATGTCGGCGGTTCTCTCGACTTCCGGGGGCGTGTTCTCCATGCCTTCGAGTCAACCCCAGACGCCGGTTACTCACCATGAGCAACCGGTGCAGCGCAAGTGCACCAGGTACGCACTTCCGATGCACGATGCCAACCACGAAGCGGCGGGGGTCGATTGGTGGACGTGATCGAGGTCTGGAACGGCCGCTACGCATGCACGCTCCAAGCAGCGTTACGGATGACCAACGAGGCGTTCGCCGCACATCTCGGCGTCGCCGTACGGACCATCGCAGCCTGGCACGCTGATCCCGATGTTGTCCCCCGCACTGAGATGCAGCAGCTTCTCGATACGACCTACGAGAACGCCAGCGATCCTGTACGCCAGCGCTTCGCCCTCCTGGCAGCCGGCGGAACGCGTTCGAGTCCCGAGGTACCTACCGAAGGCCCAGCAGCCCAAGCCCTTCGAGTAGCCATAGCCATCGTCATCCGTGACGCCGACGTGCTCCTCGTGTGCCGCCGTGGCGACGATGCGGGCGGAATCACCTGGCAGTTCCCTGCTGGAGTGGTGAAACCCGGCGTGCCACCCGAGTTGGTCACCGTCCAAGAGACGCACTCCGAAACCAACGTCCACTGCGCAGTCCGGCAGCATCTGGGAAGCCGACTCCACCCGATCACCGGAGTCCTGTGCGAGTACTTCCTGTGCGAATACCTGGCCGGAGACGCCAGGAACAGCGACGTGGTCGAGAACGTGGACGTGACCTGGGCCCCGAAAAACGCCATCACCCGCTTCATCCCCGCCGATAGAATCTACCCGCCGATCATGGCCGTTCTGGAGGAGCAGGCATGACCCAGCAGACCGACGACAAGCCCGGGATCTCCGCCGCGATCATCGTGCATGAGGGTCGAGTCCTGATGGTCCGACGCCGGGTGAAGGAGGGTGAGCTGTCCTGGCAGTTCCCCGCCGGGGCAGTGGAAGAGGGGGAGAGCGCCGAGCAGGCAGCAGTCCGGGAGACCCAGGAAGAGACGGGCCTGACCGTCAACGCGGTCAAGCTCCTCGGCGAGCGGATCCACCCGGCGACCAAGCGGCTCATGAGCTACACGGCGTGCGAACTGATCTCTGGTGAGGCTCACGTAGCCGACGCCGAGGAACTGGCCGAGCTTGCCTGGATCAGCCACGCAGAAATCCCCGAGTACGTCCCCTATGGCCTCTTCGAGCCCGTCCAGCACTACCTGGACGAAAGCCTGCCCCGGTAGCCCAGCGGAGCTGATCCCGGAGCCCAGCCTGTTACGGATATCCCTACTCGATCAAGTGCGGCCCGCACGCGGGCCGCGCGGCCCTTCTCGGCCGCACCCGCGCTCCTGTCTTCGCCCCGCGCGGTGCGGCCGGCGGGCCGCGCGCACGCGATGACAGCCGCCAGTCCGAGGAGAACCGATCGGGCTGGGTCCGGTCGGCTCCACGACTTTTAGACAGCCACCATGGGGCGGGTCCCTAAGATCACGAGGCCCCATCGGGCATTGCGGGCAGGCCAGGAAGCCAGCCCGATCGCAAATCAGCTTAGGGCCTCGTGATCTCCCGCCCCATGGCAGCTCCAGTCCAAAAGTCGCTCCGCCGACCTTGTGCCACAGGTGACAGTGACTGGATCGGCTAGGCCAGATATCGTCACGCCGTGACACTTGATCTCTCACTCGCCCGCGCCATTACCGCCGGTCAGGGACGTTCCGCTCGGCAACTCGTGGACTGGACCACTCTGCTGGTCGTGCCCGTTATGGCGCTAGTGGCTGGGCTGCTGGACGACGAATCGTGGCGCCTTCTTGCGTTGTTCTCGCCGTTCGCCAGCTTCGCCGTGTGGTTTGGTTTCGCTATTCCGCGAGGCGTGACACTACTCGACGACTCCCTGCTGAGTGGGAAGACCCTGAGTGGACGGCGCACAGTCAGTTTCGCTGGGCCCGTGAAGGTGCGAAGGATCTTTCTTCCAACTCCTCAGCAGTCGATGGACCTGCTCGTGATCAAGGACGCGTGCGGTGTTCGCCTCTTGCTTGACAAAAAGCACGATGCCGAGGTGCGCGCGGCGATCGAGCAGACTGCTGGACAGGTCGCGCTCTCTCAGCGCGCAGCTGAGCGCTTGGGCCTTGCGTCAAGGGCACGCAACGGATGGGAGCACGCGCTAGCCGTGCTGGGCCCCATCGCCTTGTGCCTCGGGACTGTCACATCCGGCTTCGTCGCGGTGTTCGCCAGCTTCGTGATAGCAGGGGAATGATCGGCATTGCTTGATCGATCCTGGGCCGTCCGTGGGCCGTGAAGTGTTGGTCAATGTCGACCTACGACGCCCAACGATGACCAACGCCGAAGCCGAATAGTGATCGAGGAAGTGGCCCGAAAGCCCAGCTAGATCCAGGTCGAGAACCACATCCGGTCGCTCCACTCGTCCCGGGAGATCGTCTGGCCCGTGTAGATCGGGAAGAAGTAGATGAAGTACCACCCGACCAAGTCGCGTGCTCAGAGGGCGAGACCGCGGACCACGCCCGGCGATAGCCTGCCTCGCGGAACTCCGAAGATCGGCTAATTGAGGGGGCAACTTGCCGGGCAAGCCTGAGTGGGACGAGTTGGTCACCCAGTACGCGTGGGTCGACACCGCCGAAGACCTCCACACGTACACCATCTCTGTGATCACGGGGAAGGACGAGGACGAGGTCATCCGGGCGTTCGGTGGCGACCCTGGCGTCTCCCGGCTCATGACGTTCGACCAGACCGCCTACGAGATAGCGGAGCATCCGTCACGAGACCATGCCCTGCTGCGCGTCCTCACCGCCGGCAAGCATGTCGTGGCCATGGAGTGGGGCTACCACGGGAGCATCCCGGAGATCGCCCGCCGCGCCTCAGCCCATAGCGGGGAGTTCTTCAGCATCTACGCCAGCATCAACGCCCGCTATCAGGTGATGCATGCGCGAGACGGGCTCGTGGATGGCGCCTTCGACCCGTTGGACATGGAGGACGCGGCCTTCATGGATCCCCCGCCCACGTTGCCGACCTGGGCCCAGGATGTGGCCTTCCACATGGAAACCCACGAAGCCGAGTCGTTCGCTCTTATGCACCGAACGATGGGCCTGGCCTTCGATCCGGACTGGCTTGATGTCCGAGCGCGTACGGTGCTCTTGCCCGCGCCTGGCACCTTGTTCAGCAACCCGCATGCGGCCTGGCGGCTCTAGCGATCTGGACCCTGCCATCGCAACAGTGAGTGCCCTCCCGGGCCGTGCTGGGGCCGTGAAGGGGTGACCAACGGTGGCCAACGTCGACAACTACTGACGACTAAATGCCAGGTCAGAGCGGTGATCCTAGGCTTGCTCGCAGGCCACGAAACCAGCGCATCACTTCTTCGACATCTAGGATCGCCGCAGGTCAGAGCGGCCATCCGCCACTCTGGTCCAGCTATGGGCCGTGGGCCGTGTTCTTCCCTTCGCGGGAGGGCACGGCCCACGGTCGTTTCGGTCTGGCCTGTCCCGCTCCCCCTTTCCCGGGCCCAACGACCGCCGTCAGGTGAAGTCCGCGTACGCAAGCCATGCACCGCACGTCCGGCACTCGAAGGTGTACGCGGTCGGCTGCCCGTCCTTGTCCAGGGCAGACACGAAGTGGCGGATCTGGGCAGGCGGCCATCTGCGCGTGTCAAGGTCGGCCGAGATCGCCGCAAGGGCGTCGGGGTGCCGCGCGAGTTCGGCGGCTCCGGCGCGGCCGTGAAACATCGCGGCGTCGCCGCAGTGCGTCAGCCAACGCTCCTGCTGCCAGCCGGAGAATCCCGGCGTCCGTTGCTCCACTGCCCGGACGACGTCGAGTGGCACGTCACCGTCGACCTCGGTGAACTGCGCCTCGAACCTCTCCGCCGCGCTGCCGTCGGCGATGCACCACGGACACAGCTCCTCATCGATCTCGTCGACGGCGTACACGGGGCCGACGTAGATGAAGCCGCGAACTCGCTCGCAGCAGATGCACTCCGCGTCAGAGGGCGCGACCGACCCGGTCGCCACTGGATCAGGGTGATAGGGGAACTGCGGCAGCGGCTCCGGACCCCGCACATCCATCAACGCCCCTCGCCCTCCCGCGTACCATCCAGCTCCGCCAGGTCCTCGTACAGGCCGTCGAGCACCCGGCCGGTCGCCTCGCCGGCCGCCGAAATCTCCACCAACTGCCAGCCGGGAAGGTCAGCCTCCATGCCGGCCGGGGCAGCGTCGTCCGTCGGGTCAGACAAGCGATACAACAGGCCGAGCGCAGTCTCACGGGCCACCTCGCGCGCGATCACGCCGAGATCCTCCACCGTGACGCCGGCGGCCAGCGCACGAGAAATCGGCTCCGATGCCGGGCCGCCACGCTGGTATCCCTCGACCCACCGCGACGCTGCGCCCTCCCAGGCGGCGACATCGCGCGACGTCGCGCGAAGCAGCCGGTAGCGGGCCAGCTGAGGCAGATCCTCGTCGATCTCGGAGATGGCCCAGCTCTCCGGGTTCGCCGCTCCGAGGGCGGCGAACAGTCCCGTGAGCTTCTCGATGTCGGTCATGGGTGAGCAACGTACGCGACGGGCCGGATCAGGGTTGCGGCCGCCCTGCCATCGTTACGAGGGGAGCTGGCGGCATTGCCAGGCACGGGCCGCCAGGATGGCAGTGTGCCCCGGCATGGGGATCAGGCGCGGGTCAGCGCCATGTACAGGTGCTCGATCTGTCCGGGGACGGTGGCTATCAGTACGTCGCCCTGGGATGACGAGCACTTGATGATCATGGATCGGAAGTGGGTCCGCTTCGCCTCCGGTGCGCCCTGGGGCAGCACCTGCGCCAGCCGCAGGTCGGCGGGCAGGGTTCGTACGTCCCCCCGGGTCGAGCACGGCTCCCAGGACCACAATCCGGAGTCGACCACGAACCGTCCGCTCGTCCAGCGGGGCGATTGCGGATTTCTCACCGCGCAACGGAACTGGATCCGCCTGCCGTCGACGAGATGGGCCGCGAGGCGGTCCTGCCTTCGGTTGATGAGAATCCCGGCGGCCATCGCTCCGGTCATGAACACCCAAATGGCTGTAGGCACTTCACCCATGCCCGCATTCAAGCAGGTCAGGTGTAATTCCGGCCATCCGTCCGGCGCTTCCTCGCGATGTGCGCCGCAAGGAGACGGACTGCCATCTCGTGCCCCGACACCGACGCCATGTGCATCGGGGTAAGGCCGTCGCAGGAGGGACGTTCGGGATCGGCGCCGTAGGCGAGCAGCACCGCACTCCTGGCGGCCTCCGGAGACCGCCCAGGGTCGGCGCCCGCGTCGGGACGTGCGACTGCGGCCGACGTCGAGTTCGTCGTCGTAGTCCGGGCCAGCTCAGTCCTGTGCCTCCCCCAGCGGCCTGCGGACGCTGAGGAACGCCCACATGTTGCCCGTGATCACGCCGGAGAGCGGGGCGCAGATCGCCGACCATCCCTCCACGGCGTCCCGGGCCACCGAAGAAGGCGAAGGGCGCGAGGGTGGCTACGAGCGGCGCGAGGCTCGCCCCGCGGACACCCCGTCGATGGCGGCCCGAAGTGTCACCGGTGGCCAGTACGCGCAGCCGACCTAGCGGCCGCGACGCAGGCGATCACCTCGGCGGTGAAGCCGGCGGCGGCCGGCGCGCCCTTGAGCGGCGCGCCGCTCCCGGCGGTACGGCAGGGGGCATCGCAGCAGCGCCGCCAGGATGCCGCCCAGCGGGCTGTGCACGCGATACCCGCCACGAAACGATCCCCCGCTGTCGCCGCGGCGGCGGCCCGTACAGAGGGGACGCCCGAAGGGCGTTGTGGCGGGTGGGTGGGGGTGGTTCGATCGCCGTATGGCGGAGATCAAGGAGCCCTGGGGGCTCAGTGTGCTGGGTGCGGGGAGTGTTTCGGCCGAGCCGCAGGTGGCCGAGGTGACCCTGGCGGTCGATCTGCACGCTCCGTCGCCCAAGGAGGCGTTCGACGAGGCGGGCGGCGCCGTCGTCAGGTTCCGGGAGGTGCTGCGCGTCCACGGCATACCCGACGAGGACGTGTCCGGGTCACGGCTCACCCTCCGCTCCGACTTCAAGGGTTACGGCGGAGAGCGGGTCTTCCTCGGCTACCGCTGCGAGGCGACGTACACGGTCCGAACCGAGCGGCTGGACGGGCTCGACCGCCTCATCGAGGACGCCGTACAGGCGGGCGCGAGCCGCGTCGACGAGGTGCACTTCGACGTGCTCGAGAAGCCCGCCATGCGCGACGAGGCCCGCCGCAGGGCGGTGGCGGCGGCCCGCCGGAAGGCCGAGGTGTATGCGGACGCGTGCGGGATCCGGCTCGGTACCGTCCTGCATGTCCAGGACGTCGACCCGGAGTCGCTCGGCGTTCGCAGCCATGGGGTGCGTATGGGAGGAGATCCCGAGTCGGACGGGGCGTTCACCCCTGGAACGGTGCGGGTCGAGGCGGCCGTCCTGCTCGGTTTCGGCCTGCTGCCCTGACCCCTGCCGCGCGGACCGCGACCGCTGCGGGCCGGGGTCCGTGACACCCGCCTACCGTGGCCGCTTCCCCTCGTCCCGCTCCAGCCACTCTGGCCACAGCCGCCCCGCCACCGTCCGCCGCAGGCGTCCGCCCAGGTGCATGGCGCGCCATACGCCGCGGTAGCCGGGGAGTACGCCGGCCGCGATCAGGATGTGGCCGGCGATGACGGGGGTGAGGGCGTACGTCGACCAGACGTGGATGCGGCGGTACCAGACGAACGCCGGGCCGCCCGAGACCTGGTCCAGGCCGATCCCGGTCACGATGAGCACCAGGAGCAGCGCGAGGATGAGCAGGTTCGCGATGCGCTGCCCCGGGTCGAAGTGCCCCTCGTGGCGGGCGAATCGGCCGGTGAACGCGGCCCCCGGGAGGCGGGCGAACCAGCGCAGGTCGGAGCGGCGGAAGCGCACCGAGTCCCGCAGCAGGGTCCGCGCGCCCCGCCATCCCAGTAGGGCGCCCGCCGCCGCGTACGAGGCGAGCGCCCAGCCGAGGTTCGTGTGCAGCTCGGGATCGGGGGTGTCGAGCAGCTCCGCCAGTACGCTCGGATCGCCCTCGTGGCCCAGGGTCAGCCACCAGCCCGTCAGCAGGAGCGCCGACACCACGACGTACACGCCGGCGTGGAACCAGCGGGTGCGGGCGTTGTTGCGGGTGACGGTGGCGGTGTCGCGCCTGGTGGTCGGGGGGCCGGGTGCCGTGTGCCTCGCAGCCATGTCCGCCTCAGTAGCCGTAGCCGCCGTCGTCGCCGCCCCCGGTGTCGCCCGAGGCGGACGGCTGCGCGCCGCCCTCGCCGACGGTGACCGTGATCTCGTCCTCCGCGCCGGCCGGCGAGTGGTCGGCGTTGCGCAGGGAGACGTTGAGGGTGTGCTCGCCGGGCGTCAGGCCCGCGACGGCCGGGGACTCCGCCGTGATCTCGTGGCTGGCCTCCTCGACCACCTCGTACTTCTGGTCGTCGCCGTCGAAGTACAGATGGACGTGGTGCTTGCCGGAGTCCGTGGTGCCCAGCTCCTCGCTGGCGTCCACCTTCAGCGTGAACGGGATGCTGATCGACCCGTCGTCGGCCGGCGAGGTGATCGACACCTCGGTGCCCGAACCGGCGCCCGAGCCGCTGCCGGAGCCGTCGTCGGAGCCGCAGGCGGCACCGCCGAGGAGGAGCAGCGCGCCGAGCGCCGCGGGGATGACGGTACGCCGTGTACGCGTGATCATTGCTTCTGGCCTTTCCGGTTGGACCGCGCCTGCGGGGTACTACGCCGTCGGGCCGGGAACCGTTCACGGCCCCGGTGATCGTGGGCCGGGGCGCGTCGGTAGGGTCGAATCAGCTGGTTCGCGCTGTTGTGCAGGGAATGCTGTAGTGCAGGGAGTTGGGACATGGCGGACGACATCGCCTCGCTGGCCGGGCGGTTCGAGGAGGAGCGCCAGCGGCTGCGCGCCGTCGCGTACCGCATGCTCGGGTCGCTGGCGGAGGCGGACGACGCCGTCCAGGAGGCATGGCTGCGGCTGGACCGCTCCGCCGCCGACGAGATCGCCAACCTCCCCGCCTGGCTGACCACCGTCGTGTCGCGGGTGTGCCTGAACATGCTGCGCTCGCGGCGTACCCGCGGTGAGGAGCCGCTGGAGGCCCAGCTGCCGCCGACGCCGGCGCGCGCCGTGGAGGACGCCGGGCGTGATCCGGAGCAGGAGGCGCTGATGGCCGACTCGGTCGGGGTCGCGCTGCTCGTGGTGCTCGACACGCTGACGCCCGCGGAGCGGCTGAGCTTCGTGCTGCACGACATGTTCTCCGTGCCGTTCGACGAGATCGGGCCGATGATCGAGCGGACCCCGGCGGCGGCACGGCAACTGGCCAGCCGGGCGCGGCGGCGGGTGCGGGGTGGTGCCGGCTCGTCCGGCGCAGTTGGCTCCGATTCCGCGGCTCGCAGGCTGCGGGTCGTGGACGCGTTCCTCGCCGCGACGCGGGGCGGCGATCTGCAGGCGCTGGTCTCGCTGCTGCATCCGGACGTGGTGCTGTACGCCGACGCCGCCGTCATCCCGACGCCGGAGCCGGTGACCGTGCGGGGTGCGCAGACGGTGGCCCAGGGCGCGATGGCGGCGACGGGACGGGCCCGGTTCACGGGTGTCGCGCTGCTGGACGGGGCGGTCGGGCTGGTCATGGCGCCGCTCGGGGAGCTGCGGGTGGTGCTGGCGTTCTCGTTCGCGCCGGACAGCGATCTGATCGACGGGATTGACGTCGTCGCGGAGCCGGAGCGGCTGAAGGGCATCGAAGTGGCGGTCGCGGACGCGGCGTGAGCCATCCGGAGGAGCCATCCGGAGGGAAGTTATCCACAGGGGGACGCGGGGTGTCGTGCGGCTGTGTCACGCTGAGTGACATGACAGACGCAGATGACGTGGTACGGGAACAGATCGCGGCCGCCGTGGAGCGCCACGCGCGACGGCGCAGCGTGAGCGCGGAGTTCAGGGAGGCCAGACGGCACGGCCTGCGGGCGCGGCACAGACGCCGGCTCGCTCAGCTCAACCGGAACACGGGCCCGCGGGGCGTGAACGGCAGTCCGCCGCCGCGCGGGACGAGATAGGCGTGCTCGCGGCGCACGCGCAGGACGTCGCAGTCGCCGTCGGTGATGATCAGTACGGGCGCGGCGGGCGGGAAGTCCTCGGCGCGGTCCAGCAGGTCCAGCCCCGGCTGCAGCACGGTCCCGCCACGGCCCTTCACGCGCACCCGCCCGGCGATCTCCGTCGCG
Organism: Streptomyces sp. NPDC051940; assembly: GCF_040680895.1. Classification (NCBI taxonomy): domain Bacteria; kingdom Bacillati; phylum Actinomycetota; class Actinomycetes; order Kitasatosporales; family Streptomycetaceae; genus Streptomyces; species Streptomyces sp. NPDC051940. Next base: position 31,162 of record NZ_JBFAXR010000042.1, read on the forward strand.
GGGAGATAGCCGGCGTCGTGCGGAGCGGCGTCGCAGAACACCACGCGCGCGGCGGGTACGTCGCGGGCCGTGGCGTACGAGGCGATGGCGCCCAGCGCCTTGCCCAGCAGGGTGCGGTCCATCGAGCCTGAGGTGTCGAGGAGGACGCCGAAGGTGTGGCGCGGCACCTCCTCGGGCGGGAAGTAGCGGCCCGCGCGGGGGATGTCGGGTGTGGACGCCTGGCGGCGGGCGGGCCGGGCGTAGGTGCGCACGGGCTCGGGGCGCGGCACGTACTCGTCGAACCAGCGGGCCAGCCGGGCGTCCCAGGGCACGGGCGGCTGCGACAGGGCGCGGATCTCCTCGACCAGCCCGGCCGGGAGCCGGCCGCGTTCACGCTGGTGGAGGTCGAGGCCCTGGTGCAGGCCGCGGCGGTAGAACTCGTCGAGGTCGACGTAGTCCCTGGGCGCGTGGGGCAGCGGCTGACCGAGCACGTCACCGAGGCCCTTGCCGCGCAGGGTGGCCAGCCTGCGCAGCCGGCGCCGGTCGGTGACCAGCCGGTCGTAGACCTCCTCCGCGGACAGCCCCGCCAGGGCCGGGTCGTGGAGCAGGCCCTGGGGCATGTCGCCGACGTTCATCTCCAGCAGCCAGCCGTTGATGACGTAGTCGGCGGCCACGTTGAAGAGATAGGGGTCGCGGGCGCCGCACCGGTCGCCGTGCCGCAGGGCGGCGTGCAGCATCTCGTGGGCGAGGATGAAGCGCCATTCCTCGTCGGTGAAGCGCTTGAGGGGGTTGAGGTAGATCTCGCCGGCGGTGGCGTTCACGGCGGCGATGGAGATGCCGTGGGCGCGGGCCAGTTCGGCGTCCGCTACGAGGGTGAGGCCGGCGGCGATGCCGCCGAGGAGGGGGTAGGAGGAGATGAACCAGTTGAGGGCGCGCTCCCAGGGGTGGAGTCGCACGCGCTGGCCGTCGAGGGTCTCGCGGCGGCCGCCCGCGACGTCCATCGAGGCGGAGACGGTGCGGGTGAGGGCGTGTGCGAACGCGAGCTGCCAGTCCTCGGGCTGCGACCACTCGTGCCAGGGGACGAGGACGATATCGGGTTCGCCCGGGGTCGCGCCGCAGTCCGTGTACTCGGCGGGGATGCCGTCGCGCCGCCAGCGGGCGCCGAGTTCCTCCTCGTCGCCGCCCGGATAGGTGAGGGGGAGATGGGCGGGGGTGCTGCCGGCGGGGAAGGTGAGGAGGAAGCGGTTGACCACGACGCAGCGCGCGGCCAGGTCGTAGCGGTCGGGCTGGGTCCGGGTGCCCTTGGCGGCCGGGGCGTGACCGAAGCCGAGGTGCAGCAGGCAGTGCGCGAGGGCCCAGGCCCAGTCGCCGGGTTCGGCCCGGAGGGTGGGGTGGACGTGGAGGACACCGTCCGAGGTGACGCGGACCAGGCCGCCCTGCGTGGAGGCGTGGGCGCAGTCCTGCGACCGGCAGGTCCGGGCGCCGATCGCGGTCAGGGCGGGGTTGCGGCGGATGACGTCCAGCCCGGCGAGATACGCCTCGTGGGCGGGGTCGGTCCGCTGCTCGCCCTTGGCGCGGGCGCGGGGGCTCATCGGCGGGGCTCGGATCGTAGGAGGTTCATGGGCGGGCCTCGGGTGGCACGGGGCTCATCAGCGGGGCTCGGGTCGCAGAGGGCTCATCGGCGGGCCTCGACGAGGCGGGGCATGTCGCGGGCGGCCTCGACGAGGAACCACGCCGGCAGCACCGGCTGGCCGTCCGCGTCCTCGGCGATCACGGTCTGCGCGACCTCCACGGAGATCTCCGCGAGCTGTACGAAAAGGGACTTGGCCCGGTACGCGGTCTGCCGGACGGCCGGCGAGACGTGCTCCTTGCTCGCGGGCAGGTCCTTGACCAGCCGACCGCGGAACGCCTCGGCGAGGTAGTACAGCAGGTCCCGGTCCTCGAGCCGGTGCGGCCAGGAGGCGTCGCCCTTGAGGATCGCGTCCAGGCCGTGTGCGTTGCGCACGATCTTGACGTAGCCGCAGAAGGAGACCGCGTGGGAGGGGGTGAGCGTGCCGTACGCGATGACCTTCAGGGTCTCGTCGTCGAGCGTGGGACCGAAGGAGTGCAGCACGTCGGAGAGCATGTGCCAGGAGCGGGGCGTGGAGAACGGCTCCTCCGTCTTGGGCGGCTGCGACCACAGGTGGTCGGGCCGGTCGACGAGGTAGTCGGTCACCCAGCGGTGGATGCCCTGCTCCCCGGCCCAGGTCAGCCAGTCGGTGGCGCTGGCCCGCAGATGGATGTGGGTGAGCCGGTTGACCAGGGCGGAGGCCATGGGGCGGGCGAGGGCGTTGTCGGTGGCGCGGTTGCCGGCGCCGATGACGATGCTGCCCTCGGGGAGTTCGTAGGAGCCGATGCGCCGGTCCAGGATCAGCGAGTAGAAGGCCTTCTGGACGTCGGGGGTGGCCGCGTTGAGCTCGTCGAGGAACAGGCAGTACGGCTCGTCGCGGGCGATGCTCTCCGGCGGGCAGAAGACACTGCGGCCGTCGCGGATCTGGGGGACGCCGATCAGGTCCTCCGGCGCGAGCTGCGTACCCAGCAGGCTGACGCACTCCAGCCCCAGGGACGCGGCGAACGTCCGCACGAGCGACGACTTGCCGATCCCGGGCGCACCCCAGAGGAACACGGGACGGACGGTCGCCAGATTGAGCAGCAACTCGGGTACACGGGCGGGGGTGACGGTCACGGCAGCCTGGATGAGGGTCTCCTCGGGAGGACGGATGGGGTGAGGTGAGGTGAGGTGAGGAGGCGACGACGGTGATCGCGCAGGTGGAAGCGCCGGTTGTCGCGTCGGCGGGCGGCTCCGGTGCCTGCCTCAGCCCCGCTCCAGTGTGAGGGTGCGCGTGTGAGGACGCAGCTGAATTTCCGCGGCCCGGCCGCGGGGTGCGTCCCGCCCCCGGTGCGCGTGAGGTGCGCGTCGGACCCCCGGGCGGTACGGCGGCGGGCGTTCGCGGCGCGCTGCGCGTACCCGCTCACCGCGCCGCGGCGAGCCTCCGCAGGGTGCGGCCGAGACCTCGGGCGTAGGCGTGCTGGAACACCGGGACCAGGGGGCCCGCCGCGCGGGCGAATCGGGCCGCGGGGCGGCTGAACGCCCGGACGGTGAGCGTGACCCCGCCGTCCTCGGCCAGGGTCACCACGAACGCCTCCTCACCGCGTTCCGGATGCCCGGGCAGCGTGCCGTAGGCGAACCCGGCGCGGTGCTCGTCGTCGACCGTCCACACGACCTCGCACGGTGCCGTGATCCGCAGGGGTCCCGCGCCGAGCGTCACCTCGACGTGTGCGCCTCGCACGGCTCGCGGTCCGTCCGCCTGGATCCGGACCCCGATGAGGTGGCGGTGCATCTCCCAGGACAGGACTGCCTCCGCCGCCGCGGTGAAGACGGCTTCCCCTTCTCCCAGGCGGGCCGTGTGTGAGAGGTGGCGGTAGCCGGAGGGGAGTGTCGGGTTCCGGGTCGCGCCGGCCTCGGGGTAGGTGAGCACGGGCACAGGTTAGGCGCTGACGCATACGCCGCTGGTGTCCGGGTAGCCGGGTGGCAGTGCAGTCGACGGCGGACGTGCCGTCGCTATTCCTGGAGGTGGAGACCATCGACGCCGCTGCCGAGCCCGACATCGAAGCCACGCAGGCCATATGCCCTGGCTGTGGCGCCGTGGTGGAAGGGCACGACAACCGCTACCTGTGCCGGATGTGCGGCTGGATGTCGGCACCCGGCGGCCTCACCGCACCCGCCGGCGTCCTCGCACCGGACCCGTCGGCGGACCTCCGGGCCGGGGTCGTACCACTCGCCTCGGCACCGCAGGCCGGGATCGGCGCCGACGTCGGGGCCGGGCCACCGGCGGCGGACCCGCTGACTGCGGCGCTGCCCGTCGAGCCGGACCCCCTGGCCACCATCGCCCCCGCCCAGGACCCCCTGGCCACCATCGCCCCCGCCCCGGACCTCCTGATCGGCACCGCACCCCCACCCGCCCCGCTCCCGCCCCCTGATCCCACGCCCGCGTTGCCCGACATCGCGGGCCTCGTCGCCCCCGACGGGCTGATCCCGTTCCTCCGCACCCGGTTCGCGCACGAGCGGGACGCCGCCATCAGCGGGCGGTTGCACGGATGGCAGGGCCAGGTCGCCGACCTCAACGCCAAGCAGGCGCTCGTCGACGACTGCGAGCGCGGCTGCGCGGTGGCGGTGGACGCCACCCAGCGCCTCGCACAGGCCCTCCACGCGGGGCTCGCCGTGGGTCAGCCGGACCTGGTCGAGCTCGCCCGGCTCGAAGGGTACGCGGCCGCCCTTCGCCACACCGTGGCCCAGCTCGCCCTGCCGTACGCGCGCGATCCCGCATACCGCCAGGAGTGGCGCGCGTGACGCCCCCGGCCGCCCGCCGTTACGGCCGGGCGGCCGTGACCAGCCACGACGGCGCGTTCATCAGCACGCCGTCCGCCGTCTCGTACGGGCGGTGCGCCGCGGTCAGCGCGTCCGTCGCGCGGGCCGCCGTCTCGTCGTCCAGCGGGTCGAGGAGTTCGCGGAACACGGGCCTGCGGCGCAGGAAGGACACCACGTCCACGGCGTCGTCCCCGATCCGCAGCGGCTCCGTCAGGGATTCGAGCCGCGGCTCGGTGAAGCCCGCGCCGGTGAGGAGGGCGGCGACGCGGTCCGGGTCGGCGAGGGAGTAGCCGCCGGGGGCGTTCGGCGCCACGGGGGCGGGGAGTTCGACGTAGGGGGCCAGGGCGGCGAAGGGGACCTGGAAGTAGTCGTTGCCGCCCTCCCCCTGCCAGCAGACGAACGCGATCCGGCCGCCGGGGCGCAGCGCCCCCGCGAGATTGCCGAAGGCGGTCTCCGGCGCGTCGAAGAACATCACGCCGAAGCGGCTGAGGACCAGGTCGTACGGCTCCTCGGTGCCGAAGTCCCGGGTCTGGACGTCCGCCTGCTCGAAGCGGGCGTTGGGCAGCTCGGCCGCCGCCGCGCGGGCGATCTCCAGCATCGGGGCGGACAGGTCCACCCCGAGCGCCGAGCCCTCGGAGGCCGAGGACGCGGCCAGCCGCGTCGTCTCGCCGCAGCCGCAGCCGACGTCCAGCACCCGGTCGGCGCGGCCGACCGCCGCCGCCTTCATCAGCGCCCGCGTCCGCGGCCGCAGCACCGCGTCGTACCGCCGGCTGTGCTCGGCCCAGAACCGGCCGTTGGCACCGTTCCACTGGTCCGCCTGCGTATCGTTCGCCATGGTCCCTCACCGTAACGCCCGCGGCGCCGTGACGCGTTCCGGTGCCGCGAGCAGGGACCGGCGCGGCCCGCTGACGGGCCGCGCCGGGCGCGGGACTCAGATCCGGGGCAGGAGCCTGCGCACCTGCGCGCAGGTCGTCGCGGACGGCGGATGCACCCCTATCCTGGCCGCCGTCTCGTGGATGAGCCGGTCGGTTGCCTGCTGCGGGGTGTACACCCCCGTGTCGAGCAGGGCGATGGCTATCCGCATCGCCTTGAGCCGGCGGTTATGGGCGATGTACCACACGCGCGGTTTCCCGGCGGGCAGTGGCTTCTTGCGCAGGGGGAAGAGGGTGGGCTGGACGGGGGAGCGGGCCACGGGCATCTGGCGACCTCCTCGGCGTCACGGAATCCCGGCTTGGATTCTTCCTCCATTGTACGACGCCACACTGACAAATCCCGCTGGTCAGACCGGAGTTGTGAACTCCCATTCGAATAACTCCGGGGGTCTGCGGGGCGTCCGCGCAAGATGGTCGCTGTGACGTTGCAAGTTATCTGTCGGACGAGCACGCCAACTGTCGTCTCCGCTCGCAGTCGTCGAGCCAGCAGGCCCGTTGACTTGTAGATTGAGCCGCCTCGCCGACTGGTTGCTGTTCACGGTCGTGCGGGAGAATCCCGCCATGAGGAACGCGGGCGAGACTCCTGTGGCGGCCTGGCGAATCGGTGGAGCGACCCGACCTGGGGTCTGCCTCGTCGCGGGAATCGTCAGCGTGCGGGCGACGGTTGCCTGGGGCGCTTGGGCAGCGTCACCGACTTGGCCGAGGGTGCAGTCCGCTGCCGCGTGGACCGCCCTGTCTGTTGCACTGTGCCTCTTCGCTTGGTTCGCCTTCCTCCGGGTGCGGCTGGAGGTGCGAAAGGACGTGATCGTGATCGTCAATCCGTGGGGGCAGTACCGTCTTGAGCGGAGTGACGTGATGTCCGTCAGTCTGGGGAACTGGGGCGCCGAGTTCCATCATCCGGACGGCTTCAAGACGACCGCCTATGCGCTCAGCGACGTGGCCGCGTCTGGCAAACGACAGGATCAGCGGTTCACGCAGGTCAAGGCAGCTGTCGATGTCTGGTTGACACGGACGGGATGACTACGGGGCGAGGCCTTGTGGACTCCTGGCCAGAAGGGAGGCGTGATTCCGTTATGTCGATGGAGGAGTTGACGGAGGACGAGCTTGCCGAGATGGAGGCTCGAGTCGCCCGAGCGTCGGCGGGTCCGTGGGTTCCCGTGCTCGAAACTCAAGGTGCCACTGGCGGCGCGAGCTGCATTCAGCTCGCGCCTGACACCACGGACCTGGATGACGGCGAGATGTATCTGAGCAGGTTCGTGAACGGGCGACAGACGCTCATCAGTCCCAATGCCCAGCTCGATGCCGACCTTGACTTCATCGCCTCGGCGCGTGAGGACGTGCCGCGTTTGATCTCTGAAGTCCGGAGATTGCAGGCCATGCTGCGCACGACTGGAGCCTGAACTTCACCTGCGGTCAGTTCGCGGGAGCTGTGCTTCGAGGAGGGATCGTAGTGCGGCTGAGATCTCCACTCGCTGCTGGAGGTAACGGCGGAGGCCGCCGTGCCCCCTGAGCGCGCCGCCGACCACTATCGGCAGTGAGCGCTGGTTCCAGCCTTCGAGGAGCTGGGCGGCGGTGTTCAGGACGGCACCTCTGACCAGCGAGGACGTCGGTGGAACGATGAATGGGGCCATGCGGAGCGTTTCGGCTTTGGTGCCCCGTCGACCGCGGTGAGCCCTTATCCGAAGGCGCTGGGCCTCGCCCTCGACTATCCGGGCGATTGCCCGGTTGGGAGCCAGCAGTTCGACGGCCGGCCACGTGGCCAAGGTGAGCGCGACCGCGAAGCGAAGATCCTCGAAGTATGTGGCCGCCGGAATCGGCTTGCCGCAGCTGTCGATGTCCGCTGGCCCGTCATCCGCAAGGAGGGTGTCGATGCGTTCCTGGAAGCCCAGCAGGACTGATCGGGTCTCCGTGTCGGGCAGCTTGATGGAGGGGCGAATGGCTCTCATGTCTGCCGCGCAGGTCGGGCGTGATGAGTTGGATGAGTCAACGGGTTGTCGGGGGTTGCGGCAATGAGCTGGATGCAGTCCTTCCAGGGTGGCTCGGGAGATCATCCCGCTTTGGGCGGACTGTGCTGGCTGTCGGCAGCTTGGGCAGTTGTAGCGGAGGAGCTGCCCATGTTGGGTGCAGGCGAACATCACCGGGAGGCGCCACCGGCGCTTCCAGGCACCTCCGAAGGCAGCCGGAGTGCCTGCGTGATCGGCGAGGCATCGCGGGCAGTACTGAGAGTTGCGAAGGTAGAGCCAGTGACTTGAGCGACCGAGGTCTTGGGGGGTGGCCGACCTCGTCTCGGTGTCGAGGGGGCCGTAGCGCGTGCGGAGCGGTTCCAGGAGGAGCGCTCTGAGCTCGTCTGTGGTGATTCTGGCCGCGCCGGCAGCCTGCTGGAGACGCTGATCGTCGAGATTCAGCGTAAAGCCGGCCGGGATCATCGTCCGGTTGACCATGTCGGTTCCGCCGACAAGCCCCAGTCTGTGGGCGATTACGGCCGGGCTGGTGTTGTTGTGGGAGGCCAGACGAAGGATGAACCCCGGGAGGATCTCGTCTGGCAGAGGATCGAGGCCGCGGGGTAGCGGACGGGGCCCGGTGCGCTGCCCGCTCACTTGTCGGCCGCCTGGGGTGTGCCACGGTCGTCGAGCACAGTGTTGCGACGCTTCTTGCTGGGTGTCCTGGCTGGCGTGGTGTCGGGGATATGGGGCACCTCGCCTGCGTCCGGGTCCCGGTCGGGCAGATTTCCCAGGTTGATGTCGATCTCGTCGCAGAGATCGATGGTGAACGTTTCGAGGCCGCGCTCCATCGCCCTGGTGCAGGTGTCCTCCAGGAGACGCTTGAGGAGGCCGACGATGCCGCCGGTGCGTCCGTAGAGGTATTCGGGCATGCGACCCTCGGTGAGGGTCCCCGGGCCGGCATCGAACAGTCGAAGCTGGTCCTCGACGCCGGCCAGGTGGGTGAGGAATGCAGAGATGCCGGCGTCGGTGGTGTAGTCGAAGGGATCGAGGTTGATGATGTCGAAGCGTCGCTCGGTCTGGGTGGACGCGTCGGGGTTGTAGCTGCGACTCGCCTTCAGGCGCTGGTAGGTCCACTGGCCGGTGCGGGGGTCGTGCCATCCCTCGCGGAGCAGGCCGGAGCGCGGAATGTTCACGCCGATCAGGATCAGTGTGACGTCCAGACTCATCAGGTCGCGGATGAGGTCGAGGGTGTCCTGGTCATCCTCGCGATGCATCTTCAAGCGCGTGATGTCATCGATCAGCAGGGCGGACGTGCTGTGGGCCTTGATCGACCCGCGGACGTTGCGGATCATGCCGCGGAGGTTCTTGCCGTAGGGGGCGGCGTAGAAGTCCAGGATGGCTTCGCAGAGCGCGATGGGGGTCGCCTTCACCGGTGTCTGGCAGTAGGCGACCGGGGCGATGAGGTCCCGGGTCCCTGGAATGGGGGTTGGCCCGAGCTCTTCCACCAGGTCCCACCAGAAGTCCTCGAACTCGGCGGCTGTCTGGCAGGCAGTCTCGGTCTTGCCCTGGTAGCCGCCACCGTTGATCATGAGGCCGTCGCGGGTGCCCGGCTCGACGCGCAGCGCATTGTTCTGGATGCGGGCTCGCATCAGAGCCGTGACCCGGGCGCTCATCGGCGTCTCCAGAAGGCGCATATTGACATGGGACGCGGCTCGGTGCAGGTCGTGGATGGCGCGCTTGCGCGGAGTCATCAGCCGGTACTGGTTCAGACTGATCTTTGGCGCCGGGACGAAGGAGCCGCGGGTTGTGCGCCACTGTTGCCAGCCCTGGTAGGTGGTGCGATCCGGCCTGGGGCCGAGGCGTAAGAAAGGCAGAGAGTCGCCGAGCCTGGCGGTGGTGTGCTGTTGCAGGTCATTCCTTGCCGAGGTGTTCATCGCTGGGCTCCTGCGCCGTATCGTCCGGGTTGGTCTCGGAGTCGTTGGGAAGCGCGAAGAGGTTGCGGGTGCGGTAGCTGCTTCCGAGTTCAGTCGGCAACCCGGGCGGGGACATGGCCACCTCGTTGCGCCGTCGCCGGCGGTGCGCTTCCAGACTCAAGGCGGTTTCCTGGGCCCGCGTCTCGGCAGCCGTCCGAGCCGCCGATTCGCCCGCTGCTCGCGGCAGGGGTTGCGGGGCTCGGCCCGTGGTGCGTGGACGATCCCGAGCGGCAGCCTTGCCCTGGCCCACCTCTCGGGCAAGCTGTGTGCGCTGGGTCTTCGTCATCTGGGTCGGCCACTTTGCGACGGGATCGTGCGTGCCCATCAGCTCCAGGAGAATGGGCAGCAACTCGGCGTCCGTGCGGGGTTTCAGGCCGGCCTGGCGAACCGTCGCGAGCAGTTCTTCCGCCCGAAGGTCGCCGAAGGCGGGCACTTCGCCTTCCGGCGGCATCCCCGTCCAGCGCAGCGGGTGCCATTCGTGGGTGAGTGGGTGCTGGAAGAACACGGTGCGCCGGTCGCGCGGCTCACGCCGAATCACCCAGGTGTGCTTGCGCGCACCTCCGCGAGTGGACTGCTGGTGCTCAAAGGGTTCCAGGACCTCGTCCCAGTACCAGAGCCCTTTGATCTTCACGCCGCGATGACCATGGATGCGCCGGACCCGATGTTCGGGCAGAAAGCGGTAGTAGAGCTCGGGCGACGGGATCTCCATGGGAAACCCGACCTGCCCAAAGGAGGAGGCGAAGAGCGAGTTCGGGCTGTGGTCCCCGTCGGGGTCCCAACTCGGGGCATAGTCCCCCAGCCGCCGGTTCTGCCACACCTGAACCACCCAGCGGGCAATGAGGCTCTCCATCGCGTCGATCGACAGGGTCGCGTCATCTTCCGGGGCGGCGCCTCGGTCAGCAGCGTCAACGCCTGTATATCCGGGCAGGTGCTCGAAGAGCAGGGAACGGATGCTGCGGAAGACTCGCTCCACCGCCTGCTTGTCGGTGGGGCGGAGGACACGAGCAGGAAGGACGCGGCACCCAATGGCTTCCTGAACCTCGACAAGATGATGATTGCGGTAGACGGCCCCGTGATCAGCGGTCACGGTCTCCGGGGAGAAGAACGGCAGGCCCGCAACAGGGTGGCCGGCGAACTGTGCGACCACAGCTGCCGGGAGCCCCGGATACGGCCATTCCATCTCCTGTGGCCATTCGGGACGCATGGGCAGCGGGAGCATCACGTCCCGCAGCACCATCGCCACGTCTACCGATGTGTCCGACACGAGCGTCAGGCGGAACGCGCAGATCGAATGCGTGTAGACGTCTAACGCCAGCGTCAGATGCACCCGTACCGGCTCGCCGAATACGTGCTCGCGCACCATGACCGGCAAGATCGTCGTGTCGAGTGCGACGACCTGGCCGGGCCGGATCACCACCACGTACCCGTTCTTCCTCGGCAGATCCGCCGAGCGTTCATAGCGCTGCCGGGCGCCTCCGGATCCGAACCACTCATGCCAGACGCGCCGCAGGGTGTGGTAGCTCGGGACCTCGATGGCATCCGGATCGTCGAACGTCTCGCCTATGTAGCGGCGGATCATCGTGGCACGGGTGCGACCATTGACCCGCGAGCGGTGCCTGGTCTCCTCCCGAACCGCGAGAATCGCTTGGCGGACTTCTTCGCTGATGCTGGGGTGCCCGCCTCCTTCGCGTAACCAGCGACCGTCGGCGCATCCGATCAGCCCGAAGCGCTGGCGCTTGCCCTCCCACCGCTCCAGCGTCCGCACCCCCACGTTCGCCAAGCCCAGCATCTGCGCTTCCTCAGGATTCAGCGCCGCCAGTTCTGCGACCTTGGCTGCGCGCCGTTCCCCCAATGTCGTGCGATCCGGGTCGTACTGAGGTTTCGGCTCGCCCGGGGCTGGCTTGTCTGCATCTCCGCTGCGATAGCCGCAGTTGAGCTCCATGAGATGCGCGAACCGCAGCTTGACGATCTTCAGCTGTTCCGCCGTGAGATCACGCATGGTCGCTGGCTGGCGGCCTCGATCGACCCACGCGCCCTTCGATTGCGAGGATGTGCGGCAGCGGGGATGGTTCACCAAGAAGCGGTAACTCACTCGTTGCCGGACTCCGTCTGCGGCCACCAACTGGACGTGACCGAGATGCGGTTCGTGTAGTTCAACCGTCCATTGCGCCTCGTCCAGAACCAGCACGCTTCCCGGCGACAAGTCCAGCGCCTCGGCCCCGCTCACGACGCCTCTTCCGAGCAGACCACAGGCGAGGCATCGGACAGCGGCTGCGAGAGATCCACTCCCAATCGGCGGTGCCAGAGCAGATGCAGCAGGTGTGCCCGCGCCACCGGCCAGTACTCGCAGCTCACCGCCAGCTCGCCGAAGGGCAGTCCCCGACGTGATGCTGCCAGCAAGGTCGCCTGCGTGCCCAGCGGGTCCGCCATTGTTCGCCGTCGCGCCGCCATCGCCTCGATCGCTGTCGCCACATGCGGTTTCCACCCCGCCACGACCTCGTAGCCCCAGCCGCAGCTCCCCGCTGTCACGGCCGACGCAGAGAATTTCTCGAAGTCCTCCGGCCGAATCAGCCGTGCCGGCCTGACATCGATCAGCCATGTCGAGCCGCGGGTGACAACCAGGAAGTCCGGGATGTGCCGCCGCCACTGGCCACCGGCGCGGAACTTCAGCTCCAGGGGTTGTGACAGTAACTCGACCACGTCGCCGCAGAAGTCCAAGGCGAGCAGCAGCCGGTCCTCCTCCAAGCTCTCGAAGGCATGCAGTCTCCCCGTCCTCACCAAGAACTCCAGCCCCGGACGATGGCGCTGATCACGACGCCAGGTAAATCCCCGCATGGGCTGCCGCCCAGCCGTCGGCGCCGACCGCAAATGCGCCACGGGGCACGTCACCGAGTCACCGGCTTACCGCCATGTCGCCGTCCATCGATTCTCCCAGCCATCATCGAGGTCCAAATCGTCCCGGCCCCTGTCGCAAGACTGCGGCAGTAGAAGGTCACGCCAGGTGCACTTGTGCGACCACAGCTCCGGGACACGCTCCTCGGGCCGATGTACCAGGTGGTCAGCGCTTCGATCGGTCACACCTACAGGCAAGTGGCAGATGCCACCCGTACACGTGAGAGCTCCGAAGTTGCCGACAACTTGGCCGCAAATGCGGCCGAGACGACAAGTACGGTGCAAATTCGACGACAGATGGCGTGCCATCCTGAACACAGAGGCGCTGGTGACGGGCTAGGACGTACGACAGTTACCACGCAAAGTCACAGTCGCCCTGAGGCACTGGACAAAGATCACCCGCCCGGCAGACTGTTCGTATGAACGAAGTGACCGACCCCAAGGACGACCTGCGCCGCTATCTGCAGTCCGCGCGGGACGCCCTGCTGTGGAAGCTCGAAGGGCTCTCGGAGTACGACATCCGCCGGCCGATGACGCCGACCGGGACCAATCTGCTCGGCATGGTGAAGCATGTGGCCAGTGTCGAACTGGGGTATCTCGGGGACACGTTCGGGCGGCCGTCCGGGGAGCCGCAGCCGTGGCTCGACGCGGGGGCGGAGACCAACGCCGACATGTGGGCGACCGCCGACGAGTCGCGGGAGTTCGTCGTCGGCCTCTACCGCCGGGCCTGGGCCCACGCGGACGCGACGATCGACGCGCTGCCGCTGGACGCCGTCGGCCGCGTGCCCTGGTGGCCCGCCGACAAGGCGCGGGTGACGCTGCACCACGCCCTCGTCCGCGTCGTCGCGGACACCCAGCGCCACGCCGGGCACGCCGACATCCTCCGCGAACTCATCGACGGCGCCGTCGGGATGGACGAGACCAACACGAGCACCCCCGAGGCCGACGCCGCCTGGTGGGCGGACTACCGCGACCGGCTGGAGCGCGCCGCCCGGGAAGCCGGCGGGAAGACCCCCTGACCCACCGCACCGACCCCCGTCCGGATGGCGAAACGCCCCCCGCCTGCGGCCCGCCGATGCCTAGGGTGCGGGGACTGGCCGCATCACCCGAAGGAGCCGTCCACGTGTCCGTGTCCGCCCCCGCCGCCCTGCCCGCGCTCGCCGCCCGGGCCACCGCGATCGGCGGTTCGCCGGTACGCGACATCCTCGCGGTCACCGCCCGCCCCGAGGTGATCAACTTCGCCGGCGGCCTGCCCGCGCCCGAGCTCTTCGACTCCGCGGGCATAGCCGAGGCGTACGCCGCCGTCTTCCGCGACGAGTCGGCCCGCGCCCTGCAGTACGCCACGACGGAGGGCGAGCCGGCCCTGCGTACCGCCCTCGCCGCCCGTACGACCGTGCGCGGCGTGCCGACCGGTCCCGACGACCTGATGGTCACGACCGGTTCGCAGCAGGGCCTGTCCCTGCTGGCCACCGCGCTGATCGAGCCCGGCGACACGGTGCTGGTCGAGGAGCCCTGCTATCTCGCCGCGCTGCAGGCGTTCGCCTTCGCCGGCGCCCGCGTGGTGTCCGTGCCCGGCGACGGCGACGGCCTCGACCCGGCCGCCCTGGACGAGCTGGTGGCGCGGGAGCGGCCCAAACTGCTGTACGTCGTGCCGAACTTCCAGAACCCCAGCGGCCGCACCCTCCCCACCGCCCGCCGCGCCGCCGTGGCCGAGATCGCCGTGCGCCGCGGCCTGTGGATCGTCGAGGACGACCCGTACGGCGAGCTGCGGTTCGAGGGCGAACGCGTGCCCTGGATCGCCGCCCATCCGGGCGCTGCGGACCGCACCGCCCTGCTCGGCAGCTTCTCCAAGGTGATGGCCCCCGGTCTGCGGCTGGGCTGGCTGCGCGCGCCGGCCGCGCTGCTGCGGGCCTGCGCCGTGGCCAAGCAGGCCGCCGACCTGCACACCCCGACCGTCAACCAGCTGGCCGCCGCCCGCTATCTCGCCGACCGCGACCTCGACGCCCATGTGGCCCGGGTGGCCGCCGCGTACGGCGAGCGCCGCGACGCCATGCTCGCCGGGCTGCCGGACGCGCTGCCGCGGGGCTCGGTGTGGAACCGGCCGGAGGGCGGCATGTTCCTGTGGGTGCGGTTGCCGGACGGTCACGACACGACGGCGCTGCTGCCCGAGGTGGTCCGGCACGACGTGGCGTACGTGCCCGGAGCGCCGTTCTACGCCGGCACGCCCGACCCGGCGACGCTGCGCCTGTGCTTCGTCACCCAGACCCCGGCGGAGATCGCGGAGGGCCTGCGCCGGCTGGGCACGGCGCTGGCCGCGCACCATCCCGCGTGACGGACGCTCAGGTCTCGGGCTCCGGCCGCGTCATCACCGCTCCCCCGCCGCCCTCCGGCTCCTCCGATACGCCCAGCTCCACCAGCAGCCCCCGCACCCGGCGTTCGATCTCGTCGCGGATCCGGCACACCGCGTCCAGGTCCTGGCCGTCGGGGTCCGGCAGCGGCCAGTCGACGTACCGCTTGCCGGGGTAGACGGGGCAGGCGTCGCCGCAGCCCATGGTGACGACCACGTCGGCCGCCCGGACCACCTCGTCCGTCCAGGGTTTGGGGAACTCGCCGGAGATGTCGATGCCGCGCCGCCGCATCGCGTCGACCGCCACCGGGTGAACGCCGCCGACGGGTTCGGAGCCGGCCGACCAGCCCTGGGCCCGGCTGCCGGCGAGCCGGGTGAACAGGCCGAGGGCCATCTGGCTGCGCCCGGCGTTGTGCACGCACAGGAACAGCACGACCGGCCGGCCGGGCAGGGGGTCCCGGCCCTCCACCCGCGCCAGCGCCTGCAGCCGCTGGCGGGCGAACGCCTCCGTCTGCCGCGGCAGCAGCGAGGGCACCGTACTGCGCGACGCCAGCTCGGCGTAGGTCTCGCCGAGGAACCGCTCGACGGTCTCCCGGCCGAAGACCCCCTCGTACGCGCGGCTCAGCCGCTCCGCGGCCTCCCGCAGTGCGGGCCGGGGATCGGGGCGACGCGCCCCGGACGGGCTCATCGCGCCTCCCGGAGGTGTACGGGGTCGTTGCGGCATCAACAGGATCACTGCGGCATCGGACGGGGCCATTGCGCCACTACTCGGATCCACTACCCATGATCCCCGTTCCGCGCCCGCCGCGCGCGGGCCCGTGGCCTGCGGTGATGGCGATCCGACCCGTTCGGCCCCGTGCCCGGCACGCACGCGCCGCGCTCACCCCGGAGCGCACTCGCGCAGCCTCCGGAGCAGGAAGCGGCGTTCGGCGTCGTTCTCCACCAGCGTGAGCGCCCGCTCGTACGCCGCGGCGGCCTCGCTCCGCCGCCCCGCCCGGCGGAGCAGATCGGCCTCGGCGGCGGGCAGCAGATGGTAGTCGTCCAGGCCCGTCAGCCCGGCGAGCAGCGCCAGCCCGGCGTCCGGCCCGCGCGCCATGCCCGCGGCCACCGCGTGGTTGAGCCGGACGACCGGGGTGGGCAGCACCTTCAGCAGCTCCCCGTACAGCGCCTCGATCTGCGGCCAGTCCGTCCGCTCCGCCGAGGCGGCGAGGGTGTGGCAGGCGGCGATGGCGGCCTGGAGCTGGTACGGGCCGGGCCGGCCGCGGCGCAGCGCCGTCTCCAGCAGCGCCTCCCCCTCGGCCGCCCGCGGCCGGTCCCAGCGGGTACGGTCCTGCTCCTCCAGCGTGAGCAGATCGCCGGCGGCGTCGACCCGGGTGGCGCGGCGGGCGTCGTGCAGCAGCACGAGGGCGAGCAGGCCCAGCGCCTCGGGCTCGTCCGGCATCAGCCGGGCGAGCAGCCGGGCCAGCCGCAGGGCCTCCGCGCACAGATCGGCGCGCACCAGGTCGGTGCCGGTGCCGGCGGTGTGGCCCTCGGTGTAGAGGAGGTAGACCACGGCCAGCACGCCGGTGAGGCGTTCGGGGAGCAGATGCGCGGGCGGCACCCGGTACGGGATGGCGGCGTCGCGGATCTTCCGCTTGGCCCGCACCAGCCGCTGCGCCATGGTCGCCTCGGGGACCAGGAAGGCGCGGGCGATCTCCGGGGTGGTCAGGCCCGCGAGCGTGCGCAGGGTGAGCGCCACCCGGGCCTCCAGCCCCAGCGCGGGGTGGCAGCAGGTGAAGATCAGCCGGAGCCGGTCGTCGTGCAGTCCGCTGTCCCGGTACGCCGCCTCCTGCTCGTCGTACGCCCCCAGCCCACCGTCGTACGCCCCCCGACCGCCGTCGTCCCAGGTCATCGCCGCCTCCCGCAGCTTGCGCTCGCCGACCGCCGCGCGCCGCAGCACGTCCAGGGCGCGGTTGCGCGCGGTGGTGGTCAGCCAGCCGCCGGGGCCGGCCGGCACGCCGTCGCGCGGCCAGGTCTCCAGCGCCCTGGCGAACGCGTCCTGCGCGCACTCCTCGGCCAGGTCCCAGTCACCCGTGATCCGGATCAGGGTCGCGACGACCTGGCCCCACTCCTCGCGGAAGGCGGCGGCGACCGCCTCCTCGACGCCGCCGCCCTCCGCACGCTCAGCCGTCATCCCT
Organism: Streptomyces sp. NPDC051940; assembly: GCF_040680895.1. Taxonomy (NCBI): domain Bacteria; kingdom Bacillati; phylum Actinomycetota; class Actinomycetes; order Kitasatosporales; family Streptomycetaceae; genus Streptomyces; species Streptomyces sp. NPDC051940. The sequence continues at coordinate 47,813 of NZ_JBFAXR010000042.1, forward strand.
TGCCCGCGACCGACAGATGCCGGTGTACGACGAGCCAGCGGCCGCGGTCGAGCCGGTAGCCCGTGGTCACCCGGACGGCGGCGTCGTACGCCTCGCCCGTGGTCAGGGTGCCGGTGACGTGGTGGATGCCGTGGCTGAAGGCGAGGCCCTCGCCGACGAGGAGCCGCTGCCCGGCGGTCCGGACGTCCAGCGGTCCGCTGAAGGCGGCGAAGAACTCCTCCTCCTGCTCGCGCGCCGCGTCGGCCCCGGTCACGGCCCTGACGCCGGTGAGGTCCGTCGCGTCGTACCGCTCGATGTCCGCGTCGAAGTGCACGGCCATCCGGTCCGCGTCCCGCTCCCGGGTCGCGCGGACCAGGTCCTCCTCCACGGCGCGGACCGCGTCCTCGTCGCTGACGTCGTCCCAGTAGGGACGGATCTCCACGGCCCCGCCGGCGGCCACGGGGTGCCGGGCGGCGGCCTCGACCGCCTCGTCGAGGGTGTCGCAGTCGAGGAGGTCGTAGCCGGCCACGAACTCCTTGGTCTCGGCGAACGGCCCGTCGCTGCGCAGCACCTCACCCCCGCGCACGCGGACGGTGACCGCCTCGGCCGGCGGGCGCAGCCGGTGGCCGGTCCGCCGGGCGGCGGTGGCGCCGACCCAGTCCAGGGCGTCGTCGTCGATGGCGCGCTCGTCGGTCACGGGCGCGTCGACGGGAGCCGTCTCCTCCGCTTCGCCGCCGCCGCAGATCAACAGCATGTACCGCATGGGATCCTCCCGAGTCTCGGCTTGTCTTCACCCCACCGACGAACGGCCGGGCCCGTAATCGACACACCCGCCGCATAGTCTTCCTGCCATGACCGCGAAGACCGCCTTCACCCCGGCCCTGCTGCGGAAAGCCTGCCTGGAGTTCATCGGCGCGGTGGAGGAGCAGCCCTTCCCCCGGGCGCCCGAGGTGTCCGTGTTCAAGGTGGGCGGGAAGATGTTCGCCCTGTCGGCCCTGCCCGCGCGGCCGCTGACGGTGAGCCTGAAGTGCGATCCGGAGCTGGCGGTGCGGCTGCGGTCCCAGTACCCGGCGATCGTGGGCGGCTACCACCTGAACAAGCGCCACTGGAACACGGTGACGCTGGACGGATCCGTCCCGCGGAAGCTGGTGCGGGAGCTGATCGAGGACTCGTACGACCTGGTCGTGGCGTCGCTGCCGCGCGCCGTGCGGCTGCGGCTGGACTGGCCGGGGGAGCGGGCGGAGCAGTCCGGGGAGTGAGCGCGCGGGGCGGTGCACCGGCCCGGACGGTTCAAGATGCGACGTGCGCCATACCGTCCAATACTGGCCCCAAGCGGACAGCCGTGTCCGAAGGACGGAGGCCATCATGGACGACTACTCCTTGCTCGACCTGTTCTGGACCATGCTCTGGTTCTTCCTCTGGATCATGTGGCTGTTCCTGCTGTTCAGGGTCATCATGGACATCTTCCGTGACCACACCCTGAGCGGCTGGGGCAAGGCGGGCTGGCTGGTCTTCTGCATCATCCTGCCGTTCCTGGGCGTCCTGGTGTACGTCATCGCGCGCGGCAAGAGCATGGGCGAGCGCGACATCAAGCAGGCCCGGGCGAACGAGGCGGCCTTCCGCGACTACGTCCGCGACGCGGCGGGCAGCGGCGGTGGCGGCGGCAAGAGCCACGCCGACGAACTCGCCCGGCTGGCGGAGCTGCGTGACAAGGGTGACCTGACCCCGGAGGAGTTCCAGCAGGCCAAGGCGAAGATCCTGGCCTGACGAGCGACTCCGCCACCGGCGAAAACCGTTCGCGGCGGCCGTCCTCCCCGGGGAGGATGGCCGCCGTGACTGCGGCCTCCCCCGATTCCCCCGACTCCGGCTACGACGGCCCCGGATACGACGCCTACGACGGCATCCGGCTGGCCTACGACGTACGGGGCGAGGGCCTGCCCCTGGTCTGCGTCCCCGGCGGTCCGCTGCAGTCCCCCGGCTACCTCGGCGGGCTGGGCGGGCTGGACCGCCGCCGCCGGCTGGTGCTGGCGCATCTGCGCGGCACCGGGCGCTCGGCGGCACCCGCCGACCCCGCCTCGTACCGCTGCGACCGGCTGGTCGACGACGTGGAGGCGCTGCGCGGACATCTGGGCCTGGAGCGGATGGACCTGCTCGGCCACAGCGGCGGCACGAACCTCGCGGTGCTGTACGCCGCCCGCCACCCGCACCGGGTGCGCAGCCTCGTGCTGGTCACGCCCAGCCCCTTCGCCGTCGGCCTCGCCCCGTCCGACGAACTGCGGCGCGAGGTGGCGCGGCTGCGCGCCGGCGAACCGTGGTTCCCCCAGGCGTACGCGGCGCTGGAGGCGCTGCAGGCGGGCCGGGTGACCCCGCAGGCGCTGGCGGACCTCGCCCCGCTGCGGCACGGCCGCTGGGACGGGGCGGCGCGGGCCGTGCACGCCGCCGAGGCCACCGAGCGGAACGACGAGGGCGCCGCGGTCTACGGCTCCGCGGGCGCCTTCGACCCGCCGGCCACCCGCACCGCCCTGGCCGCGCTGACCGCTCCCGCGCTGCTGCTGGCGGGCGAGGTCGACGTCAACTCCCCGCCGCCGACCGTCGCCGAGCACGCCGCGCTGCTGCCGGGCGCGCGGCTGGTCGTGCAGCCGGGGGCGGGGCACTTCCCGTGGCTGGACGACGCTGAGGCGTTCACGGCCGCGGTGGCGGACTTCCTGGCGGGGGTGGACGCGGCCGCGTAGGGCGGCGTCGGATCCCGCGCGTCCCTGATCCCGCGCGTCCGGCGTCCGAGCCTCCGGCGCCCGGATGCGGTGGTCCCACCCCCCGCCTACCGTGACCGCATGGGCCCCCGACCACGCATTTCGCCCCGCCCCTGGCGGTCCGCGGCCACCCTGGTCACAGCCGTGGCGCTGCCGGTCGCCGGGATCCTCGTCCTCGCACCCGCCGCCCAGCCCGGCACACCCCCCGGGCTGGGCGCGTTCTACGCCCAGCGGATCGCCTGGCGGGCCTGCGGGCCGGAGCTGGCCCGGGAGCTGAAGGCCGCGGGGGTCACCCCTCCGCAGGAGGACACGAGCCGCTTCGAGTGCGGCACGCTCAAGGTGCCGAAGATCTACGCCGTGCCGGACCGCGGCACGTTCGAGCTGGCCATGCTGCGGGTGCCCGCCACGGGAGCGCTCGGCGAACAGCGGGAACGGCGCGCCCTCGTGCTGAACTTCGGCGGTCCCGGCGAGTCCGGCGTCGAGGGCCTGGCCGCGTTCGCGGACGGGCTCGGGCGCCTCAACACCGTCTACGACCTCGTCGGCCACGACCCGCGCGGCGTCGGCCGCAGCGCGCCGGTGCGCTGCGGGGAGCCGGCCGAGGCGGACTGGGACGAGCTGGACCACACCCCCGACACCACGCCCGAGGCCGTCACCATCGCCCGTGCCGAGGAACTGGTCAACGAGACGTGCGGCCGCGAGGCGGGCGACGTCCTGCCTTGGGTCGGCACGGTGGACTCGGCCCGCGACCTCGACGTCATGCGGGCCGCCCTGGACGTCGAGAAGCTCGACTACCTGGGCTTCTCCTACGGCACGAAGCTGGGCGCCAACTATCTCGCCAAGTACCCAGGACGGGCGGGCCGGTTCGTACTGGACGGCGTCATGGACGTGACCAAGGACCCGCGGGAGACGGCGCTCGCGGACGCGCGCGCCTTCCAGCTCGCGCTCGACAGCTTCGTGGCGGACTGCACGGCGGACAACTCGGGGCAGGAGGAGGGCTCCTGCCCGCTGGGCGGCAGCGCGCGGGAGGCCGGGCGGACGCTGAACCAGCTGTTCATCGACCTCGACAGCAACACGATGGCTACCAAGGCCGGCGATCTCGACCAGGACACCTTCGTCCAGGGGATCATCGGCGCCCTGTACAGCAAGGAGCAGGGCTGGCCCGCGCTGCGCGAGGCGTTCACCGCGCTCGCCGACGGCGACGGCGCGCCGCTGGTACGACTGGCGGGCGGAGGCTCCGGCCGTACGTCCCGCGCGGCGCTCAGCGGGGCGTCCCGCTCGGCGTCCCGCGCGCCCGACGACGCCACCGCCAACGCCGACGACGCCAACCGCGCCATCAGCTGCCGGGACGAGAGCCGCCGCTACGCCCCGCGCGACTACACCCGCGCGGTCGCCGGGTTCCGCGAGGCGTCCCCGCTGTTCGGCGACGCGATGGCCGCCGAGCTGCTGACCTGCACGGGCTGGCCGGTCGCGGGCGAGAACACCGCCAACCGCGTCCGGGCCAGCGGCGCGCCCCCGGCCCTGCTCGTCTCCACGACCCGCGACCCCGCCACCCCGTACGCGGGCGCCGCCGCCCTGGCCGGCGTGCTGGCCAACGGCTCGCGGGTGCTGACCCACGTCGGCGACGGCCACACCGCGTACCTCGCGGGCGACACGTGCGTGGACAGCGCGGTGGAGGACTACCTGCTGAAGGGCCGGCTCCCGGCGAAGGGCAAGCGCTGCAACTGACCGCCGCTCAGCGCCCTTCGGCGTTGAGCCGCCGGGCGGCCTCCACCGCGTCGCCGAGCTGGACGTGGTTGACGGCGATCACCGTCGGCAGTCCGCCGCGGGTGCGGGCGCACTCGTGGGCGCGGGCCACGATCACGTCGGGCCGGTTGACGGCGGCCGCGGCCAGGCGGTCGGCGCTGCGTTCGCGGGTGACGAAGTGGTTGAGCAGGAAGAGCCGTTTGGCGCGGCTCGCCCCGCCCCGGCCCGGTACGCAGCCGAGCTGCCCGGGCTCCGCGATCTGGTACGGCGTCTCCGTGGCGTACCGGTAGAGGTTCGGGTACCAGGGCATCGGGCCGTCGCCCTGCTCGGCGAACACCACCAGGCGCTGCCCCCGCCGGACCATCGTGCCGAGCGTCGGCCACGGCGCCGTCGGATCCGCCGGCGGGCGGGCCAGATGGCGGAGCAGGCCCGCCTCGCGGAAGGCCCGTTCCGTGTCGGCGGCCGTGATGCCGTCCTGCACGATGAGGGTGACGACGTCACGCGGATGCGCGTCCAGCCAGCGGCCGACCGCCCGCAGCTGCGCGGTGAGGCCGCTCGCGCCGAGCCGGCACGGCCCGTGGCAGAGCCAGGTGCCGCGGCGGGCGCTGACCACGTCGTCCACGGCCCGTACCAGCGTGTCGCGGGCCTGTCCGCGCAGCCCGAGCCCCGGCGGCAGCAGCGTCTCGCCGGTCTCCCAGTAGTGGGTGTCCAGCAGCAGCGCCCGTACGCCGAGGTCCAGCTGGCCGGTGATGGACGGGTCGTGGTGGGCGTTGAGGAAGCCGTCGGCCACGGTGGACATGGCGTTGTGCGCGCCGATCTGCACGACCTCGTCGTACGGGCGGTCGCACAGCTCCGTGCTGCCGTTGCAGCCGGTGGAGGCGGCCGACGGCGCCGCCGGCAGCAGGACCAGCTGCGCGGCGACGAGCGCCGCCGCCGCGAGCGCCTGCCGGCGTGAACGGCGGCACAGCGCGGGCAGGGCCACGGCGGCGGAGGTCAGCGCGAGGACGGCCACGGCCCAGCGCCGGGCCGCCTCCCCGTACAACTGCCGCGCCACGTCCGCCACCAGCGCGCCGGCGCTCTGCGGCAGCCCGCCGGTCAGCTGCGCCGGCGCCGGCAGCGCCGCCCACGCCGCCAGCCCGGCCGCCGAGGCGAGCACGGCGGCCCCGCCGCAGACCGCCGCGGCCGTCTGGGTCCGGGACACCCCGGCGCGCCGCGCCATGCCGAGGACCAGCGCGCACACGGCGGCGGTGCCGAGCACGGCCGTGCCGGAGGCGAGCGGTGAGCCGGCGACGACGAGGAGTGGGCGGAGGGCGTCCAGCCCGGCGGGGGCATCGGAGGCGACCGCGACGGGGGGAGCCGCGGGGGCGGGGGGTGTCCGCGGCGCCTTCGCCTCGTCCGCCGCACCCGTGGCCGCCGTCGCACCGCCCACCACCTGCAGCAGCGGATCCAGCAGCCCGTTGATCTGCGCGGCCGTCTCGGGATCCCACGTATCGCTCACGAACGCGCTCAGCGGCGGCCGCAGCGCCGTCACCGCCCCGCCGGAGCGCCACTGGTCGGCGGGAACCTCCTGCAGGTCCCGCGCCAGCTGCCCCAGCCGCTCGGCGGTCTGCGGCTCCGCGTCCGCCTTCAGCGCGGCGAGCTGCCGCTCCCCCGCGGCCTGGGCGCTGCGCGTCAGCGGACGCACCAGCTCCGCACGGGACGGCTCGGCCGTACGGCCCGTCAGATACGAGGTGAGCGCGACCGCGCCGCGGTCACCCGCCGCCTGGAGCGCCGGGCGCGGGACGAGCAGGGGGAGCTGGTCGATGAGGACGTCGTTGCGCAGGGGGACGCCCAGGGCGCCGGAGCGGAGCTCGGCCCGGACGCCGGGGTCGACGAGCAGCTCGTCGTACGTCCGGTCGTAGGCGTCGGCGGCCCGCAACGCACGCGTCCAGTAGGCGGGATCGGCGACGGTGACGCGGCAGAAGGCGAGCGCGGTGACCAGGAAGACCAGCACGGTGGCCAGGGCCCCCGCGCCGGACAACGCACGCCGACCCGCCACCACCCTGCGCACGCCACCCATGCGCTCCACCCTCGGCGGCCCCGCGACCCCCCGCGACCTGGGCCGAGTGCCTCCGGCGGGGTGGGCGGCGCAGCGAATTCCGCGGGCTTCGCCCCGGGGCCCCGTGGGAGCGGGGTGGCCGGGTGAGGACGTGGCTGGTCATCAGCCCCGAACTTCGCCGCAGGCGCTTAGCCCAACCGGGGCGGGGCCGGGCGGCGGCCCCACGAACGCCGAAGGCGCCCACCGCGAAGCGGCGGGCGCCCGGGACGTGATGGTGGTGCGGTCAGACGAGCTCCGCCTTCTCCAGCGCCGTGCAGCAGGTGTCCACGATCAGCCGCGTGACCACGTACGGGTCGACGTTCGCGTTCGGGCGGCGGTCCTCGATGTAGCCCTTGCCGTCCTTCTCGACCTGCCACGGGATCCGGACGGACGCCCCGCGGTTCGACACCCCGTAGGAGAACTTGTCCCACGGCGCCGTCTCGTGCGCGCCCGTGAGCCGGGACTCGACGCCGGCGCCGTAGTTCTTCACGTGCTGCAGCGGCTTGTCCCCCTCACCGAGCGCCTCGCACGCGGCGACGATCGCGTCGTAGGACTCCCGCATCTTCTTCGTGGAGAAGTTCGTGTGCGCGCCCGCGCCGTTCCAGTCGCCCTTCGCGGGCTTCGGGTCGAGCGTCGCGGAGACGCCGAACTCCTCGGCGGTGCGGTAGAGCAGCCAGCGGGCCACCCACAGCTGGTCGGCGACCTCGAGCGGCGACAGCGGGCCGACCTGGAACTCCCACTGGCCGGGCATGACCTCGGCGTTGATGCCGGACAGGCCGAGACCCGCCTTCAGGCAGTTGTCCAGGTGGGCCTCGACGACGTCGCGGCCGAAGATCTCGTCGGCGCCGACACCGCAGTAGTAGCCGCCCTGCGGGGCCGGGAAGCCGCCGTCGGGGAAGCCGAGGGGGCGGGAGCCCTTGAAGAAGGTGTACTCCTGCTCGATGCCGAAGAGCGACTCCTGCGCGGCGAAGCGCTCGGCGACCTCGCGCAGCTCGGCGCGGGTGTTGGACTCGTGCGGGGTCATGTCGATGGTGAAGACCTCGCACAGCACCAGGATGTCGGCGCCGCCGCGGATCGGGTCCGGGCAGCTGAAGACGGGCTTGAGCACGCAGTCGGAGGCGTGGCCCTCGGCCTGGTTGGTGCTGGACCCGTCGAAGCCCCAGATGCCCGGCTCGGCGCCGTCGGCGAGGATCTTCGTCTTGGAGCGGAGCTTGGCCGTCGGCAGGGTGCCGTCGATCCAGATGTATTCGGCCTTGTACGCCACGGAAGCCATCCTTTGGGGGTCAAGAGGTCTCTCTACCGCGCAGCGTGCCAACAGGCGATTTCCCCTCCGTTGCCCGTTTGTGAACCCCACGTAACACAGACTGCTCAACGGCCCCGGTGGCCGCGCTGAGCCTTGTCCCTTACGTGCTGCATCACCAGGTCGCCGAAGCCGAGCCGCCCGATCCGACGCACCAGCTCGTCGTGGGTCGTACCGAGCGAACCCGCCGTGTCCGCGATGCTCCACTCGTGGGCGGCGAGGGCGGTGAGGAGGTGGCCGCGGCGGATCTGTTTCTCGGAGAGGCGGAAGGTCTTCAGATACGCGATCCGCCCGGCGGCGTCCGTGATCGCCTCGCCGATGTGCTGCTCGCGCTGCCGCTCGAAGGGCGGCCGGAAGCGGAGGAGCCGGTACGGGCCCATACGCCGGACGTGTTCCCAGGTGTACGCCGGGTCGAGCAGCCCCGCGGCCATGGTGCCGTCGTGGAACTCCGTCCAGGCACGCTGCTGGGCCTCGGCGGCGGCGCGCAGCTGGGCCAGGGTGCCGATGTCCTCGGCCGCGATCGCGGCCGTGAACTCCGGCACCGGGCCGCCGTAGGCGGCGTAGTGGAAGACGGGCTCGCCGTACATGTCCTGGACGAGGGTCGCGTGCAGCGCCCGGTAGTCGTCGGGGTGCGGCACGGCGAAGGCGGCGGCCAGGGCGTCGGCGGTGTACAGCAGGACCCCGCACTGGCCGGGGTGGAGCTCGAAGATCCGCAGCGCCTCCCGCAGTCCGTCGACCTCGGCACCGGTGTACGCCTGCTCCACGCGGGGCGACAGGCCCTCGCGGACGGCCTTGTGGGACCACTCCTCCCACACCACGCTGGGGCCGCCGAAGTGCAGGGACAGGTAGCCCTCCATCGCCAGATGGAGCGGGAAGAAGCGGACGCGGTTCTTGTCCTGCCGCTTGACCATGCGGCGGTGGAAGCGCAGCGGGCAGCAGACGGGCCGCCCGCCCGGCTCGACGATCTGGGTGCCGTACGACACGGCGGGCGTGCCGTCGCGGGTGAAGTCGGCGACCAGGCCGTGCGGGATGTACGAGAGGTACGACGTCCGGTCGCCGAGGGAGACGACGCCGGTCTCCGTCTTCTCGTACACCTCGCGGTGCAGGCGCAGGTCGGCGATCGGCTCGCTGCGGATCAGCGGGACCAGGCGGACGCCGCCCCACACCTGGGAGGGGCCGGCGGTGAGCCCGGTCAGGTCGAGCGCGGCGGTCGTCACCGGTCCTCCTGGAGGAAGCGCGCCACCCGGGCATCGAGGTGTGCGCGCAGCTCGGTCAGCCCGGTCCGCCCGGTGGCGAACTGGGCCAGCTCCACCAGCGCGGGCAGGTCCTCGGCGTCGCGGATGCCGGCGGTGGGCACGGCGGGCGAGAGGCGGTGCACGTCGAAGGCGTCGGCGTCGTAGACGGGGTTGAGGTGGACGACGGTGACCCGCGCGTCCGGGTCGAGGCGTTCGCGCCAGGCGCGCAGCACCTCGCCGGCGAGGCCGGGCGGGGCGTTGTCCCAGCCGTCGGAGACGATGACGAGCCGGTCGGGGGCGAGGTCGAGAGCGTCGAGGATGCGGGTGCCGAGCGGGGTGGGCCCGTACGGGTGGAGCAGCAGTTCGTCGGTGCGCCCCGAGGTCCACAGGGCGCGGTAGTGCGGGGCGAGGGCCTGCAGCAGGTGGTGCGCCGCCAGGGCCACGGCCAGGGGGCGGCGGCGCTTGTGGGCGGAGCCGGCGGCGGAGAAGCTGTCGTCGAGCACGGCGACCGTACGGCCCCACGTCGCCGCCTGTGCCCCCGCGGCGCGGCGCGCCGCCGCCCGCAGCGCGGCGGTCAGCTCGGCGCGGCGCCGGACACGGTCGTCCAGCGGCAGCGCGAGGACGTACGACGCGAGCCGGGTGAGCGGCATCGCCGACAGGTCGGCGGCGACCTGCGACGCCTCGGCCTCCCGCGCCGACTCCTGCAGCCGCAGCCGCTCCAGCCGGGTGAGCCGCGGGGCGATCCGGTCGAGGAACACCTGGCGGGGGATGCCGTGCCGGGCGGCGAAGCCCTCCGCGACAGTGAACGGAAGCCGGTAGACCGCCGCCTGCTCGTAGCGGGCACGGCGGTAGGTGTCCAGGAGCGGATGCTCGAAGCGCGCCCGGGACCGCGGCCGGAAGAGGAACGCGCCGAGCTCGCCGTCCGCGCCGAGGTGCGCGTGCCGGGCGGCGGTCCGGTAGCCGCTGCGGTACTTCACCGCGTCGAACGCCGGGTCGGGCCGGGCGGCCAGCCAGTCCCGGATGACGGCCCGCGTCCGCCGGTTGTTCACCTGTGCGGCGCGCAGCCGCCCGAACAGCCGGTACACCCGCTGCGGCGGCATCAGCTCGAGCCGCCGCGCGATCAGCCGCCCCTCGACGGCGCGCTGCCCGGCGGACGCCTCACCCGCCGTGCCGAGGAGCCGCTGCACGATCATCGCCGCGTTGTGGTCGTTGATGTGGAGCGCCAGCGCGGCCGCGTACAGCTCCCGGTAGTTGCCGAGGACGTACGCGTGCAGGAAGTCCAGCGACATCCGCTGCTCGTCCGCGTCCGCGCGGAACTCCCGCTGCCCGGTCGAGGTGACCGCCGCGTTCACGAAGAACAGCACGTCCTCGGCGGCGACGAGCTCGGCACGGGTCTTCATCCGGGGTCCTGGGAAACGGGTGGGGCGGTGAGCGGGGGGCCGGCCGGGGAATGAGGGCACGAGCTGCGAATCATCGATTCAGAGTCGGGTTCCGGAAGTCGCACCGGAGTCCCGCGGCCGGCCCGCCGAACGTACCACCGGCACCGGCCGCCGCTCCCCCCGTTTTCCGGCCGACGAGGGCCCTCGACACGCCCCTCGAACGGGATTGGCTTCCCCTTCCTCACAGAGGAGTGACGATGGCACGAAGATGGTTACGCCGACTCACCGTCGCGGCGGCCGGGAGCCTGTTACTGCTCCCGCTCCAGCCCGCGCAGGCCGCCACCGCGACCGACGCGCAGGCGAACAAGCCACAGGTGGAAGGGGATCCGACGAGCGACACCACCGCCGTCTTCCCCACCAACAAGCAGAACGAGCCGACCGTCGCCGTCAATCAGCTCGACGGCCGGTTCCTGATCGCCGGCGCCAACGACGAGCAGCGGCAGCCGCCGTGCGGACCGGGGCCCGTGCGCGGGGCGGACGCCGATCCGAGCGACTGCTCCTTCTTCCCGGGCGTCGCCACCTCCGGGGTGTACACCTCGAGCGACGGCGGGAAGACCTGGACGAACCGGGGGCTGCTGGACGACCAGGCGTCGTGGGCGTCCTCCGACATCATCTCGGACGGCGACCCGGTGATCTCCTACGGTCCCAAGCCGAAGGCCGGTGGCGGTTTCGGCTACGAGAACGGCGCCCGGGCCTACTACTCGTCCCTGGCGTCGTACAAGCCCGGTCGCAGCCCCTATCCGCCGAACAAGGCGCCGGAGCTGCTGCTGGTCGCGTACTCCGACGACAACGGCGCCACCTGGTCGCCGCCCGTGATCGCCACCGTCAAGGAGAACCCCAACGACTTCAACGACAAGGAATGGGTGACGGTCGACGCCTCGCCGACGAGCCCGTTCTTCGGGCGCGTCTATCTGACCTGGACGGAGTTCCGGGCGCTCGGCACGTCCGAGCCGGTGATGGTGTCGGTGTCGGCGGACGGCGGGAACACCTTCTCGCTGCCCAAGCAGCTCTCCCCCGCCGGCAACAACGGCACCGGCAACGGCCGCCAGGGCTCCATGCCGGCGGTCGGCCCGGACGGCACGGTGTACGTGGCCTGGGAGCAGGGCTTCGAGCACCTCGTGTCCGTCTCCCGTGACGGCGGTGCGACGTGGGCGCGGCCCGCCGTCGTCGGCGCGGTCGCGGACATCCAGGACCCGATCCCCGGCGCGAACTTCCGTACCAACAGCTTCCTGTCCATCGCCGCCGACCCGCGCGCCGGCTCGACGTCGGTGTGGGCGGCCTGGGTGAACCGGACCGCCGGCGGCGGCCGGGTCGTCGTGGCGAGCTCCCCGGACCGGGGCGGGACCTGGTCGGCGCCCACGACGGTCTCGACGGCCGCGGAGGGCTATGCCTTCTTCCAGGGCCTGGACGTGGCACCGAACGGCCGGGTGGACGTGGGCTACCAGGCGCTCAAGGCCGTCGACCCGACGACGTACGGCACCGGGAACGCGGCCGTCGACGCCTACTACGTGGCGAGGAAGGCCGGCGGGAGCTGGTCGGCGCCGCTGAGGATCTCCAGCGCCTCCAGCGACCCGGCGGCCAGCGCGCAGAACAACCTGGTCCGGCAGTTCTACGGCGACTACAACGTGTTGGCGTCGAGCGCCGACCGGGCGTGGTTCGTCTTCACGGACTCCCGCTTCGGCGTGGGCTGCCCGCGGGTGGACGCCTACCAGCACGCCGTGGAGGGCACCGCGGCGATCCGCGGCGACATGGCCGACCGGATCGCGACGCGGCTGGGCCGGGACCCGTTCGCGGACGACCCGTCGATCAAGCCGGCGCCTCCGCTGGAGTGCGCGGCGCAGTTCGGCAACACGGACGTGTTCGTGGCGACGGTCAAGCCGTAGCCGGTGACAGGTAAGGGGCGGGCTCCGTGGAGCCCGCCCCTTACTCCTGTCTCACCGCACGGTGTCGGTGGCGTACTCCGTCAGCCGCCCGCCAGGGCGTCGCTGATCCCGTCGGCGGCCTCCTTGGCCGCCTGCTTGAGGGGCTTGGTGCCCTGCAGGACCTGCGTCTGGTACGCCTTGATCGGGTTCGGCTGCAGCTCCTCGACGGAGGCCCAGTCGGGCGAGTTGGGGGTGGCGCGGCCGTTGGCGGCCGACTCGGCCATGGTGCGCGTGCCCTCGTCCTCGACCTCGCCGGCCAGCGTGGTCTTGTTCGGCGCGCAGCTCATCGCCCGGGCCAGCTCCATCTGCCACTTCTCACCGGCCAGCGCGGCGAGCACGTCGTACGCCGCGTCCTCCTGGTCGGAGGAGGACGGGATGATCAGGTCCGAGCCGCCGGTGAAGACGGTGCCGGGCTTGTCCTCCTTCTTGCCCGGGACAGGGAAGAAGGCCAGCTTGTCCTCCAGCCGCGGGTTCTCGGCGATGGTCTCGGCCGCCTGCCCGGGGACGCCGATCATCTGCGCCACCTTCTGGTGGGCCAGCACCCCGGTCTGCAGGGGGTCGGACTCGTCCCTGTCCTTCGGCCCCTTGCCCAGGGCCTGGAGCCGCTTGTAGAACTCCATGCCCTTCATGGCCTCGGGGGTGTCCAGCGCGCCCTCCCAGACGCCGTTCTTGTTCTCCACGGCGAGCTCGCCGCCCTCGTCCCAGACGAAGCCGGAGAGCACGTACCAGTTCTGCCCGGGGAGGTAGATGCCCTGCGTCCCGCCCTTGTTGAGCTTGGCGGTGATCTCGAGCCACTCCTCCCGGTCGCGCGGCGGCTCGACGCCCGCCTTCTCGAACAGGTCCTTGCGGTAGATCACGACGCGGCTCGCGGCGTAGAACGGGACGCCGTACTGCTTGTCGTCGATCTTCCCCGGATCGGCCAGACCGGGCAGCCAGTTGCGCCCGCCCAGCTCGTCCACCTTGTCGCTCAGGTCCTTCACCTTGCCGCTGGCGGCGTACTTGGCGACCTGGGTGTTGCCGACCTCGATCAGATCGGGCTGGTCGGCGCTGGTGCCCCCCAGGGCCTGGCCCACCCGCTCCGTGATGCCGTCCCAGTCCTGGATGGTGACGCTGAGTTTGACGCCGGGATGCTCGGTCTCGTAGCTCTCCCGGAACTTGCTGACGAACGAGTTGGTCACGCTGCTGCGCATCAGCCAGACCTTGACGACCTTGTCGCCACCGCCGACGAGCGGCATGGCGCCTGTCGCGAACAGCGCTCCCGAGCCGGCCACGAGGACGAGCACGAGCAGAACGAATACCAGTCGGAACCGACTCCGATCCCTGGCCCTCACCTTGAACCCCCCAGGGTTGACTTGCAGTGCGCCTGCAACTTGGCATGGACCAATCCCCCCGTCAACGCATCGGCGGTCACGATTGGCACACGGGTGTCTCGAGTCACCCGCCGTCTCGGATAGCGGACGGTCCGCGGTCCCGGGGGTCCCCGGCGGGGCGGGCTCTGCTTCAATGAGACGCATGGCCGGCATCGCGAACCACCCCGCTCCGAGGCGCTTCGACCTCGAACCGTTCTGGCCGTCCCGGCAGGGCAACCACTTCGACCTCGCCTGTCGCCCCGCGCAGTAGCGCGGGCCCGCTCTGACACACCAGCGGCGCGGCCGCCCGCGCGTACGACGTCCTTCGACCCGACGCGCGAAAGCCGAGAAACGATGTCGAACACCCATGCACTCCCCGCCACCCCGGTGCGCATCGACCGGGAGCAGTGGACCGCCTACGTCGACGACCAGCCCCTCGACCTCACCTACCTCGAATTCGAACTCCTCGCCCATCTCGTCGCGCACCCGCTGCGCGTGCACACCCGTGACTCCCTGGTGCACACCGTGTGGGGTTACCACCACGTCGGCGACGGCCGCACCGTCGACGTCCACGTGGCCCGGCTGCGGCGCAAACTCGGGCCGCGCCACCGCGCCGCGATCGTGACGGTGCGGAGGGTGGGGTACAAGTTCGTGCCGCCGCCGGCGCCGGGGCACCGCTGAGTCCCCTGCGGTGCGGGGGTGTACCCAGGTACCCCAACACCCACACCGTCCCGAGCCACGCCG